>CAIWTG010000172.1 GCA_903915565.1 uncultured Chloroflexota bacterium | reverse complement strand
GCATCAGCGGGCTTTTAATGGTGGTTTGAGTCTGGAATCTTAAATAAGCCTCGTAAAAAATGACCGCGGAAATCAAAATGAGGATGATGCCGTTGGCCAGAGCCGCCATAATTTCCGCGCGCAGGTAGCCAAAGGTCTTGGTAGGTGTCGCCGGCCGCCGCGCCAGATTCATGGCGAGCAGGCTTAAGCCCAGCGCCAGCGCGTCGGTGAGCATATGCCCGGCGTCGCTTAACAGGGCTAGCGAGTTGCTGAATATCCCGCCCAGTATTTCTGCCACCATAATAACCAGCACCAGGAAAAGTGTAATTTTTAAGGGCTGGCTGGCGGCGGCGTCAGCGCGTTTTTCTTCAGGGTGCATAATAATGCCTTCTACCTTAACTTTAACGCCTTGTGGGTGAGGGATTCAAGCCGAACGGGTATTTTATGTTACCTTTCCTGCAGATTTGCCATTATGTTATAATAGCTTCAGGACGTTAAAATATGCCAGGGACCAGACACAAGGCCAGAACATTAGCCCTGCAGGCTTTATATGAAGTCGATTCCGTAACCCGCCAGCCCGAAGCTGTCGTTGAACGGTTGCTATCCCAAGTCAAATTTACCGCTGCAAACAGCGACTTTGTTCGGGACCTGGTTAACGGCACTTTAAAAAACCGAAATGAAATCGACCAGCACATCAAAAAACTGGCGCCAGCCTGGCCGCTCGACCAAATGGCGCTAATCGACCGTAACATTTTAAGACTTGCAATCTATGAGATTTTATTTGATAATAAAGTACCAGTCAAAGTAGCTGTAAACGAAGCGGTTGAACTGGCTAAAGCTTTCGGCAGCGGAAGCTCCGCCAAGTTCGTCAACGGGGTACTCGGTTCCGTCAGTACCATGGCTAACCGCTAAACGGCTTGGATAAAAGGGGGAAAACGTGGCAACTGCTTTTGAAAAAATTAAGAAACTGGTTGTGGAGCAACTCGGTGTTGAAGAAAAGGATGTTGTGCCCACCGCCAGCTTTGTTGAGGAATTAGGCGCCGACTCTCTGGACCTGGTTGAGTTGATAATGTCGCTGGAAGAGGCCTTCAGCACTCCGGAACGCAAGCTGGAGATTCCCGATGAAGCCGCCGAGAAAATAGTCACCATCCAGGATGCGCTGGATTACCTCAAAGAACAGGGAATCGAATAATACTCCTGTTTTCCTAAATACCCTTAGCCCATGCCACGGCATTCTTGAATATCTGTAAACCGTAAAGTTCTTTTCTTTCTTTTTCGCGTGTCCAGCGGGGATGCTGCGTCCAGCGGATAAAATCCTCCGGGTGGGGCATCATTCCAAAGATGCGTCCCGTGTCGTCGCAAATCCCGGCAATATCGTTTACCGAACCGTTGGGATTATACGGATAGCCAGCCTTGGTCTGGCCGTTTTCATCAACGTACTGTAAAACCACATTCAGCTTTTCCAGTATGCCCGGTTCGGCTACCAGCTTGCCCTCGCCGTGGGCGATGGGCGCGTAAATTACATCAATGCCCTTGGTAACGATACAGGGGCTTTTTTTACTCGCTTTCAAATATACCCAGCGGCACTCAAACTTGCCCGAATCGTTGTTGGTCAAAGTGACCGGCTGGGCGCTTTGGCCTTTAATGCCCGGCAGAATGCCTGTTTTCACCAGCACCTGGAAGCCGTTGCAGATACCCATTACCAGCCGCCCGTCCGCCACGAATTTTTGGATATCCTCCCCCAACCCCAGCCTGATTTCGTTAGCCATAATTTTTCCGGCGGAAATATCGTCGCCGTAGGTAAAGCCCCCGGGGATAATCATTATCTGATAGTCGGCGAGCTGTTTTTCCTTACGCGTTATCTCATTCACCAGCGCCGACTCCACCTGATTAGCCCCCGCCGCCTCAAAGGCTATTTGCGTGTCTATATCACGGTTGGTGCCGGGCGCCCGCAGCATTAATACTTTTACTTTATTCATCGCAATCCTACCACCTCAAAGGTTTCTGCCAGGCTTCTTTGAGTTCATCTATATCCGCTTTTACCAGCACATTATCGTAACGCCCCACCACCTCTAGCTTTTTAACCATCGTTACCTGCCCTATCTGGGCAAAGTCCACGCCTTTCAAGGCTTTCTCGAATTTCGCTTTGTCTTCCGGAGCGACTTCTACCAGGAAGCGGGAGTTCGATTCCGAAAAGAGGATAAAGTCATCGCGTACCATAATTTCGCCCCGGGGCACTTTATTTAGCTCAATCTTCATGCCTAGCCCTCCGGCAAAAGCCATCTCGGCTGCGGCCACCCCAATTCCCCCCTCGCTAAGGTCGTGGCAGGCTTTAACCAGTCCTTTTTGCGTCGCGCCCGCTAGTGCGTCCATCAGCTTTTTACCCTTTTCCGCCTGGACTTTAGGGACGCTGCTGCCGATGTACCCGCGGTTGGCGTAATAGTGCGAGCCGCCCAGCTCTTGATATGTTGCCCCCACGATGTAAATCAGATTGCCAGCCTCCTTGCAGTCCATGGTGACGGCTTTATCGATATCATCCATCACCCCCATGGCGGAGATGAGCAGAGTATGCGGGATGCAAATTGTATCTTTGCCCGTTTCGTACTCGTTATAAAGGCTGTCCTTGCCGGACACGAAAGGCGTGCCGTAAACGCTGGCGATGTCGTAACAGGCTTCCGCCGCCCGCACCAGAGCGCCCAAACGGTCGGGCTTTTCCGGGTTGCCCCAGCAGAAGTTGTCCAATAGCGCTACCTCATCCAGCGTGCCACCCACCGCGATAATCTGCCTTAACGCCTCGTCAATAGCGGAAGCAGCCATCCAGTAAGTATCGATGTCGCCGTACTTCGGGTTGATGCCGTTAGAGACGATAAGCCCCTTCTTAGAGTCCGCTAGCGGGCGGATGATTGCAGCGTCGCCGGGGCCATCGTTGTTCGCCCCTACCAGCGGCTTGAGCACGCTGGTGCCTTGCACCTCGTGGTCGTATTGGCGGATGACCCACTCCTTGCTGCAGACGTTCCACGCCCCGAGTATCTTTTTCAGGTCGTCTGTCAGGTCTTCGGGCTGGGCGAAGTCCGGCTCCGGGTTTTTCGTCGGCTGCCATAACGCCTCGCGCTCCAGTTGCGGCAGGCCCTTGTGTAAAAACTCCATGTCCAGGTCGCCCACCAGGTTGCCTTCATAATAAAGCTGGAGTCGCTTAGTGTCCGTGAACTCCCCGATGATGCTGGCTTCTACATCTTCTTTCTTGAAAATCGCCATTACCTGGTCTATTTTATCCGGCGGCACCGCCAGCAGCATCCTCTCCTGCGATTCTGATACCCATATTTCCATATAAGAAAGCCCCGCGTATTTAAGGGGCACTTTTTCCAGGTTAACCCGCACTCCTGTTTCCTCGGCCATTTCACCGACGGCGGAAGAAAGCCCCCCGCCCCCGCAGTCCGTAATGCGCCGGTAAAGACCCAGCTGCCGCGCCTGGATAATCGCGTCCAGCGCCTTCTTTTCCACGATGGGATTGCCGATTTGCACCGAGCTTTGCGAGAGCGTTTCCGACTCTTTATCGAGGTCGCCGGAGGCAAAGGTCACGCCGTGGATGCCGTCGCGCCCTGTTTTACCACCCGCCACCACGACCAGGTCGCCAGGTTTTTGCATCCCTTTCTGGCTCATGCTTTTCGGCATGATGCCCACGGTGCCGCAGTAAACCAGCGGATTGCCAATGTACCTTTCGTCAAAGAAAATCGACCCGTTGGACGTAGGTATACCCATGCGGTTGCCGTAGTCCGCCACGCCCGCCCTGACGCCTTTAAAAATGCGGCGGGGGTGCAGCACACCTTTGGGCAGTTTTTCGTGAGGGTAATCCGGCGGCCCGAAGCAGAAAACGTCCGTATTTAAAATTGGGAAAGCGCCCAGCCCCGTGCCCAGCGGGTCGCGTATTACCCCGCCGATGCCCGTGGCTGCCCCGCCGTAAGGCTCTACCGCCGAGGGGTGATTATGCGTCTCCACTTTAAAGCAGACGGCGTACCGCCCGTCAAAGTCGATGACGCCGGCGTTGTCTTTAAAAACCGAAAGGCACCAGGGCTTGTTGAGCTCCTGCGTGACTTTCATGAGCGTGCTTTTAAATATGCTGTCAATGGTTCTTTTGCCCAGCGTGATTTTTGCTTTAAATGTCTTGTGGATGCAGTGCTCGCTCCACGTTTGCGCCAGCGTTTCCAGTTCCACGTCGGTGGGCTGGCGGTTCAGCTTTTTAAAATAATCCTGAATAATACGCATTTCCTGGATGTTCAGCCAGAATCTGCCCTTGCTCAATTCCATCAGGGCGTTATCGTCCATGGCGGCGATGTCTATCTTTTCCAGCTTGAATTGATAGTTAGCGGAACGTAAAGCCACTGCTTCTTTATGGGCGACGATGTGCTGGACGATGCTGTTGACCAGCAGCTTTTCGCAGATTGATTTTAGAGTGTCGTCGGAAATGTCGCCCCAGAAGAGGTATTTTTTGGCCGTCCTTACGGCGGTGACGGTGTTAATGCCCAAGTCCCTGATGCCCTTTTTCACGCTGTCTTCCACCGGGTCCATGACGCCGGGATTATAGGCAACTTCCACCAGTCTAATGCCGGAGGGGACGGGAGTCTCTATGGTCGAGTATTGTTCGACTATCGGATCGGTAACCAGTTGCCGGCAGATTAACAATAGTTCGTCGGTGTTGATTGTTCCTTCCAGCAAATAGACGCTGCTGACCCTGGCTTTAGTGACGGTTTTTATCCCCAGGTCGAGGATGTCTTTTTGCAGCCCTTCGGAGCGCGGGTCGGCGAATCCTTGTTTT
>CAIWTG010000171.1 GCA_903915565.1 uncultured Chloroflexota bacterium | reverse complement strand
GTAGTTTACTAAGTTGTCATTAAAATCGAAGATAAGCTAAAATAGGAGGGTAATTTGTGGAGCATAAAGCGATTAGAAGTCACCCAAGCAATAAAATAAGTAATAGGAGGATTTGGTAAGTGGCTTACGATGTTTCAAAGATGGCAGACTGGCAAATAGCCGAAGCAGCCTGCGAAAAAATGCCCACTCCGCAAGAGTGGCAGGAAAAACTGGGACTTAAAAAGGATGAGATGTTAGCCTACGGTAAAGTGGGCAAAATCGATTTCTTGAAAGTAATGGAACGGCTAAAGAACAAACCCGACGGCAAGTATATCGAGGTTACGGCCGTCACTCCCACCCCACTGGGTGAAGGTAAAACCACCACCACCATGGGCCTTATCGAAGGACTTGGCTACCAGAAAGAGAACGCCGGCGGCGCCATCCGGCAGCCCTCGGGTGGCCCGACGATGAACGTGAAAGGCACGGCGGCCGGCGGCGGCAACGCCCTACTCATTCCGCATACCGAGTTCTCCCTAGGCCTCACTGGCGACATCAACGACATTATGAACGCCCATAACCTGGCGATGGTCGCATTAACTTCCAGAATGCAGCATGAACGCAACTACGATGACGAACAACTGGCTCGTCTTTCTCATATGCGCCGGCTGGACATCGACCCGCTACGCGTAGAAATGGGCTGGATTATGGATTACTGCGCGCAAGCCCTGCGCAACATCATCATCGGCATGGGCACGCAGAAAACCGACGGCTATATGATGCAGAGCAAGTTCGGCATCGCCGTCAGCTCCGAGCTCATGGCCATCCTTTCCATCGTTACCGACCTGGCCGACCTGCGCAAGAGACTGGGCGAAATCACCGTGGCTTATGATAAGAAAGGCAAACCCATCACTACCGAAGACCTGATGGTCGCCGGGGCGATGACCGCCTGGATGAAAAACACCATCAACCCCACCCTTTGCTCCACCGCGGAATATCAGCCCTGCTTTGTCCATGCCGGGCCTTTCGCCAATATCGCCATCGGCCAATCGTCCATCATCGCCGACAGAATCGGCCTAAAAATGTTCGATTACCACGTAACCGAGTCCGGCTTCGCTTCGGACATCGGCTTTGAGAAGTTCTGGAACGTTAAGTGCCGCTACAGCGGACTCAAGCCCAACGTATCGGTACTCGTCGCCACCGTCCGCTCTTTAAAGATGCACGGTGGCGGCCCCAAAGTCAGCCCCGGCGTCCCCATCCCGGAAGAATACAAGAAATCCAACCCGGGACTTGTTGAGAAAGGCTGCGCCAACCTGGTGCACCACATTAACATCATCCGCGCCGCCGGCATTAACCCGGTGGTCTGCGTCAACAGCTTCCCGACCGACACCAAGGAAGAAACCGCTATTATCCGCAAGGCAGCCGAAGCCGCTGGTGCCCGCTGCGCCGTTTCCACCCACTATGCCAACGGCGGCGCCGGCGCCCTGGAATTGGCCGATGCTGTTAAAGACGCCTGCAAAGAGAAGAACGACTTCCACTTCCTGTACCCCAACGAGATGAAACTGCGCCAGCGCGTAGAAAAGATTGCCAAGGTTGTTTACGGCGCCGACGGCGTATCATGGAACGCTACTGCCACCGAAAAAGCGAAAGCCTTTGAAGCCGACCCAAAATACGACGAATACGGCACCATGATGGTCAAGACTCACCTTTCACTAACCCACGACCCAACCCTCAAGGGAGTGCCCAAGGGCTGGACGCTGCCCATCCGCGACATCCTCATCTACTCCGGCGCCAAATTCCTCTGCCCGATGGCCGGCGACATCAGCCTGATGCCCGCCACCGGCTCCGACCCGGCCTTCAAGAAAGTGGACGTTGACGTCAAAACCGGTAAAATCCACGGCTTACATGACGTAAGCTAAAGTAAAAATACTGTTGCGGCGGGGGCATTGACCAAACCCTCACCAGCCCCCGCAACAATATCTCGGAAAAATAAGGGGGGAGGTGTGAAATGCCGAAGTTACTAAAAAAAGTAATACCGTCCTTACTACTCGCAGCGATAATAGCGTTATTATCCTTTGGCGGCTGCAGCAGCAGCTACACACCGTCCACCATGCCCTGGACGGGAGCAGCACCGGAAAATTTAACCCAGCAACAATGGCAGGACATCGTCTCGGTGACGCTGGAGTATTTCCAACACCTTGACAGCTATAAAGTGAGCGTGGCGACAAGCGTCAGCACCGACGCCGCCGGCGGGTCAAACAACTGGAGCAGGTCGTTGAATACCGTGGTGGTAGGCGCCCTGAACGTGACCAAAGAACAAGGTCAAATGACCAAGAACGTCTCCGTAAAAATGGTGGGACTGGGTCAAACCGGCGAGGAACAAAACGCCTACCGCGACACTTATGTCCGGGACAACTGGATATATACAACGATGCCTAACTCCACCGGTGGATTAACCTGGATTAAGGTAAAAACCAGCGACGAACTGGAGGGTATTTTTGGCTATGATACCGCCGAGCAGCAGATGCAGCCGTTAAGTCTGCCGGCCAAGATAGAATACCTCAAGACGGAAAAGGTGAATAATATTGACTGTTACGTACTAGCTATTACCCCGAACAAGAATGAGCTGGCGACCTGGTTTAGCCAACAAGACACCGGCTTTAGCAATACTGACTGGCAAAATACAGTAAATGACACCGACGCTTTAAAAGACTTCAACTACACCTGTTATGTGGCTAAGGATTCTTACTGGGTAATGAGAATGGATGTAACCGCCATCGTGGAGCTGACACCGGAACAAGTTAAAGTAACTTCTATGGGCTATGAAAAGATATCGTTGACGTTTAATTTGAGTATGATGCTCTACGACCATAACGTACCGTCCACCATTAGCCTACCGGACGGCGCAGATATAGCGATAGAGCATTCCAGCGATATATTTTTAAATTAAGCAGGCAATAAATAACACTGAAATAAAAGGAGGCACAATATGACCGCAACGTTAATCAAAGGCGCTGAAGTAGCCGCCCAGATAAGAGAAGAACTAAAACAGGAAATCGCCGACCTAAAGACGAAATACAACATCATACCCGGCCTGGCGACCGTGCTGGTGGGCGCCGACCCGGCTTCGCAGGTATACGTGGGGCAGAAAGAAAAGACCTGCAAAGAGCTGGGCATGTATTCCGAAAGGTATGACATCCCGGCCGATTCCAAGCAGGAAGACGTCGTCGCCCTGGTAGAAAAACTTAACAAGAATCCAAAAATTCACGGCATCCTGTGCCAGCTGCCGCTACCCAAGCACCTCAACGAGGAAGACCTTATCTATCACATCGACCCCAATAAAGACGTCGATGGCTTACATCCTGTCAACCAGGGCAAGCTGATGATAGGCGAGGCGAACTTCATACCCTGTACGCCAAGAGGCATCCAGCAGCTGCTCATCCGCTCCAACACCCAGATTGAGGGCGCGGACGTGGTCGTTATCGGCCGCAGCAATTTGGTGGGCAAGCCCATCCTCAATATCCTCCTGCAGAAGGCCCCGGGCGCCAACGCCACGGTAACCCTCTGCCACACCAAGACCAAGGACCTGGCTTTCTATACCAAACACGCGGACATTATCATTGCCGCCGCCGGCAAACCCAAGACCGTAACCGGCGATATGGTTAAAGACGGCTGCACCATCATTGACGTCGGCGTGAACGAAGTCGGCAAGACCGCCGAGGGCAAGAGAATCCTCGTCGGCGACGTAGACTTCGAAACCGTGAAAGAAAAAGCCAGAGCCATCACCCCGGTACCGGGCGGTGTAGGCCCAATGACCATCACCATGTTGATGATGAATACCATTAAAGCCGCCAAGTTAGCGGCGGGTATTAAATAAATCCCAAAGATACGATATAATAAGGGGGTCAAGGGGGATTAATTCTCCCACGACCCCCTTAATTTTTTTGACCCCGTTGAAGGAGAGTTAATGGCTTTCGAAATCCCGAGGACAACTTATAGCGGGAAAATCCGCGAAGTAACCGCCGGTAAAGGTGAAAGCGCGTTAACCGTGGGCGGGGAAACAGCCTTCCCGTTTTACCTATTCGAGGGGCAAATGCCGCACTTGCCGCGGCTGGCGATGGAGGTCTACGATTCCCCACCCAGCGATTGGCCGGAGGCGGCGGTTGAGCCTTTTAAAGACGTTATCAACGACCCGGTTAACTGGGCGAAAAAATGCGTAAAAGAATATGGGGCGGAAATGATTTGCCTGCAGCTGACCAGCACCGACCCCAACGGCGAGAACCGCCCGGCGGATAAAGCCGCCGAGATAGTGAAAAAGGTGGCGGACGCCGTCAGTGTGCCATTGATTGTCTGGGGCACGGCCAACCATGACAAAGACGTCGAGGTTTTAAGCGCCGCAGCGGAAATGTGCCGCGATAGAAACTTTATTTTAGGTCCGGTAGAAGAAGGCGACCATAAACAAATCGGGGCAGCGGCGAAAGAGTTTAATCACATTATAGCGGCGGCGACGCCTATAGATATCAACCTAGCCAAGCAGCTGAATATTTTATTGGGCAACCTGGGCGTCCCTGACGATAAACTCATCATTGACCCGACCGTCTCGGGCATCGGGTACGGCATCGAGTACTGCTACTCCGCCATGGAAAGAATGCGCATCGCGGCGCTGACGCAGCAGGACACCAAGCTACAGTTCCCTATCATCGCCAATATTGCGCGGGAGGCATGGAAGACGAAAGAGGCCAGAATTTCTGAAAAAGAAAATCCGAAGATGGGGGAGGCAAAAAGGCGGGGAATATTGCTGGAAGCAATGTCGGCAACGCTTTTATTGATGGCGGGGGCGGATATTTTGGTAATGAGGCACCCGGACGCGTTAAGACTGGTTAAAGAGTTGATAAAGGATTTGGCGGGATAAATGGCACTGACCGGTATTGAGATTTATAAACTGCTGCCGAAGACCAACTGCGGCGACTGCGGCGTGCCAACCTGCCTGGCTTTTGCCATGGCCCTAGCGGCGGGCAAAACCGAGCTGGATAAATGCCCGCACTTAAGCGAGGAAGTGCGAACTAAGCTGGCGGAAGCCTCGGCGCCGCCGATATTACCGGTGGTTATTGGGGCGGGGGATAATGCACTGAAAATCGGCGGGGAGACGGTGATGTTCCGCCATGAAAAAAGATTTGAAAATCCGCCGGGCATCACTATTTTGGTTACCGATAAAATGTCGGACGCTGAAGTGAAAGACCGGCTGAAAAAAATCAACGAATTACCCTATGAAAGGGTCGGGCTAACATTGCACGCCGACCTGGTGGCTGTAAAGTCGGAAACGGGCGACACCGCCAAATTTACCGCTCTGGCGAATAAAGTCAAAGCCGGCACTAAAGCCAACATCATTTTGATGAGCGAAAAGGTTGAGACGCTGGCGGCGGGGGTTAAAGCCTGCGCCGAACGAAAACCTTTATTATATGCCGCCACTAAAGACAATTTTGAGGCTATAGTTAAACTAACTAAAGAAAGTGGCTGTCCGCTGGCGGTGAAGGCCAAGAGCGTTGAAGAACTGGCTGTGTTGACCGAAAAACTTGGGGCGGCGGGGATAAAGAATATCGTCCTGGACAGCGGGGCGAGGAACGTTAAACAGGCGCTGCAAGACCAGCTGATTATCCGCAGCGCTGCCCTCAATAAAAAGTACCGTCCGCTGGGCTACCCGACGATAGTCTTCCCGTGCGAGATGACTAAAGACCCGATGAAGGAAGCAATCATCGCGGCGATGTTTGTAGCCAAGTACGCGGGGATAATCGTGCTTTCAGATTTAAACGGTGAAAGTCTGTTCCCGCTGCTGGTGGCGCGGCTGAATATTTATACCGACCCGCAGCGCCCAATGACCACCAAGCAGGGTATTTACGAAATCAATAACCCCAATGAAAACTCGCCGCTGATGGTCACGTCCAACTTCTCGCTGACGTACTCCATAGTGTCGAGCGAAATTGAGAGCAGCAAGGTTCCATGCTACCTCTTCGTCAAAGACACCGAGGGGCTATCGGTAGTGACGTCCTGGGCGGCGGGGAAATTTAACAGTGAAAGCATCGGTTCCGCTATTTTAAAGTCCGGCATCACGGACAAAATAAAGCACCACAAGCTGATTATCCCGGGGTACATCGCCGACGAGCGCGACGCCATCGCCGAAGAAATGCCCGGCTGGGAGATTATCGTGGGACCCAAAGACGCGGCGGATATTACTCCATTCCTCAAAGCGTTTAAACCGTAAGGAGAGAGATGATTCTCATCGGGGAGAACTTAAATATCACATCGTCGGTGGTGGGCGAGCCGCTGAAAGCGAAAAACGCCGCGGCAGTGCAGGCCATGGCCAAAGAAGAGGCACAAGCCGGTATTGACGTGCTGGATATTAACATCGGGCCCATGCGCAAGGGCGGCGGCGAACTAATGGAATGGGCAGTCAAAACCGTCCAATCCGTCACTGACAAAATGCTTTCGCTGGACACCGCCAACATGGACGCTATGGAAGCCGGACTCAAAGTCAGTAAAAACAAGGTTTTAATCAACTCGGTATCCTTACAGTCCAGCCGGATAGATTTGGGGCTTGAACTAGCCCAAAGATATAAAGCCGACCTTATCGGCTTGTTGTGGAGCAATGAAGGCATGCCGCGCGACGCCAACGAAAGGGCGCTGAATACGGTGAACTTCGTCTATAAAGCCAACGCCGCGGGCATCGCTAACGAGAGGATTTGGATAGACCCCATCGTCAGCCCGGTATCGGTGGAAATCAACCAGGTCAAAGCATGCACGGAATTCCTGGGGATGCTGGGGGAAATAGCGCCGGGGTGCAAATCGGTGGCGGGGATTTCCAACGTCAGCAGCGGTACGCCGGTGGAGCTAAGGTGCTGGCTGAACCGTACTTATATGATAATGCTGATGAAGCAGGGGCTGTATGCCGGCATCGTGGACGGTACAGATAAAGACCTGATAGCCATCGCCCGCGGGAAGCAGCCAGAGGTAGTTAAGCTGGTAAACGGGATGATAGAGGGAGAGAAGCCAAATATAGCCTCGTTACCTAAAGAAATGCAGAACTACGCCCGGACGGTGCGGGTGCTGACGGGCGAGTCGCTTTATTCCCATTCCTGGCTGGAAGTATAACGCCAAATAAGTTAAAATAGTATTAGGAAAAATTCTTCACCGACCGGAAAAACTGGAGGTGATTCCCCTGGCTCAAAACAACCTGACGATAGATGATGTGCGGGATAAATTGCAGAAGATTTTCTCCCATTATCCCGGCGAGCAGCAGGACTTAATCCCTATATTACACGAGACGCAGGCACAAATCCGCTACCTGCCGGCGGCAGCTATTAAAGAGATTGCCAAATTCCTGCAAATCCCCGAAAGCGTCGTCTACGGCGTCGCCACGTTTTACACCCAGTTTAAGCTGACACCACAAGGTAAAAAGGTAATACGCGTCTGCCGCGGAACAGCCTGCCACGTGAGAGGTTCATCTAAAGTGCTGGCAGAAATTGAAAAACTGCTGGGCATTAAAGCCGGCGAGACCACACCGGATATGGCATATACCCTGGAAACAGTCGCCTGCATTGGCGCGTGCGCCCTGGCACCGACGATGACGGTAGACGACGAGGTTCACGGTAAAATGACTCCCAAAAAAGCAGCGGAGGTTTTAGGTGTCACCGACAAACCCTGATAGCACCCAGCACACCATCTACGTTTGCCAGGGAACCGGCTGCGTTTCCGGCAAGTCGATAGAAGTCACTGAAGCGCTGGTGAAAGCCGTTAAAGAAGCGGGACTAAACAACGTGAAGGTAGACTTCACCGGCTGTCACGGCTTCTGCGAGCAAGGCCCGGTGGCTATCGTTGAACCGGAGGGGATTTTCTATACCCATGTATCCGTCGCCGACGTGCCAGAGATAGTAACCTCTCATTTGCGCGACGGCATGCCGGTGAAACGCCTTTTCTATAAAGACCCGATTACTCACCACGTCGTAAAGCTATATAAAGACAACAAGTTCTACAGCATCCAGCAGCGCATTATCCTGCGGAATTGCGGGCACATCAACCCGGAAAGAATCGAGGACTATGTGGCGGTGGGCGGCTACGAATCGCTGAAAAAAGTACTCCAGGAAATGACGCCGCAGCAGGTAATCGACACGATAAAGGCGGCTGGTTTAAGGGGGCG
>CAIWTG010000170.1 GCA_903915565.1 uncultured Chloroflexota bacterium | reverse complement strand
GAACACAGGTAAAGACGCACAAGCTAAATGCATAAGCCCACTGTCATTGCTTATCATTAGCGCACAGTTTTTGATGACAAAAGCCGTTTCCCATATATTAAGCCTACCTATCAATACATGCGCTCCGCCGCCTAATGATTTTTCTATTTCAGTTACCATATTCTGCTCATCCGCTCCGCCCAAAAAAACAATGTTGACGCCAAGCCTTTTATTCAATTCACGGCTTGTTGCAATAAATCTTTCCAAAGGCCATCTTTTTCGGATTAGATCGCGGCTACAGCCGGCATGGATGCACACTGAAATTTTATCGTTTGGAAGGAATTGCAATAATTGGCTAAAGCCTGAGCCGATATCCAAAGACAAATCCGGATCTTCCGTTCGCTGTAATCCCAATGGTTCCAACAATTTTAAATGTCTTTCCACCTCATGCGAAGCTGGATTGAAGGCTAGTAGCTGTGTATAAAAAGAGTCGTACCATTTTCCCCGCTTATAGCCTATGCGTATGGGAATACCGGAAAGTCTGCCAAAAAGCGCGAGCTTCCAACCCTGCTCCTCAAAAGTTGTGAGGACACAGTCGTATTTTTCTTTTTTTAGTTTTGAAAAAATTACCAGGCATTCCCATACTTCCTCCGGCCAACGAAAAAATGTGCTATCCGGAATCTCAGGTTTTATTAAAGTTTCAACGATGCCCTGTTCTATCAGAAAATCTATCCTAGCATTTGGCAATCCTTTCCTGATGGCTTTAAGCGTTGGCCGAAAAAGCAACGCATTTCCAAGACCGGAAAGAAAAATGACAAGGATCTTTTTCGGCGCGCCGTCTAAATTTACGGATTCATCTTTATGTTTTGAGGTCATACGGGGTAATGGGTCAGTTATTGGTGGGAGGGGAGCCAAACAATTTTTTGTTCGGGTCTGGCAAGATTAAGCATTGGGTTTCAATTACCCTGCTGCGTAGCACTCAAGTTTAGATTGCAAAAGCCCCGATAAAGATTAACGCCGGACACAAACACGCCGCGGAATCAGGCCGGCAAGGATGCTGATGACATACTGCAAAGGATATCTGGAAAAGCAACGAAAGATTGACGAGCTTGAAGAAGAGAATGCCCTTCTAAAAGCCAAACTGCGTTACCAGCAACGGTCGGCAAAAGAGGGCCTTTTGGGTTCGTCGACGCCCTCTTCAAAGCCGCCGCACAAGCCGAATAGCTCACCAGACAAACCTAATTGTGGCGGAGGCAAACCGGGTCACAAAGGTCATGGCAGGTCGAGTGTTTGTGAACAAGATGCCGACGAAGTGCAAACAGTCGAGGTGGGCGATGTATGCCCGGACTACAGGACCGCTCGGCTTCAGAGCCAGGACGGTGATAGACTGTCAGCCGGTCAGGATCAAGAAGGTAGTTTACCATCTGGAGCGAAAACGTTGCCCCGGATGCAAACGGATTGTCACAGCCGGGCCGCCGGGTGTTCTTGCCAAATGCCTCTATTCAAATCAGCTTCTGGCTTATGTGGCGGTTCAGCACTACATTTACGGCAATACTTTAGGTCAGATTGAAAAGCAAACAGGCATCGGTTACAGCAGCATTGTGGATGCGATGCGTCAGTTGGCCGCAAGATTGAAAGACGTCCCCGGCTCGTTGATCCAGACCTATCGGCAGTCATCCGTCAAACACGCCGATGAGACCGGCTGGCGAACCCGCTGATAGGCGAGGTCTCGCCGCTGGCTGACAGACGGGCACAACGGCTTTTGCTGGTTGTTCTGTACCGATGATATCAGCATTTTTCGGCTTCGCGTCAGTCGCTCTGCCGGCGTGGCGAAAGAAGTCTTCGGGGACAAGCCATTGCCGGGCGTTCTGATTGTTGACCGCTATAACGGTTACAACAAGATGCCTTGTTCAATTCAGTATTGCTATGCTCACCAGACCATAATGTCCCTGCCGACAATAACCTTGCTGAACGGCAACTACGTCCGCTGGTGATTGCCAGAAAAATCAGCTTCGGCTCTCAATCCGAGGCCGGTGCCGCGACTCGCGAGACCCTTATGACTGTTCTACATACGCTCAGAAAGAGAGCCCCTGATGTGACAGATGCTTTGAAATCTGTTTTGGACAAACTTGCTGAACAGCCCAACCTCGACCACGCCAAAGCCATCTTCAACGTCAATTCATCCTAACTTACCCCACCCACCCATAACTGACCCATTACCATACGGGGCGTTGTTTAGCTATTCATTTCAGGCCATCACCCAAGCCAAAGTCGGCAAACCCCAACATTACAATCACCGAACTGATCGTCATCCATAAGCCGTACCGTTCGGTACCGAGGTAGGTCAAGGTAAGCGGCACAGTAATAAATGCCGTCAGAATGCCAATTCCCTTCGATATCACCGAAGTGACAGTCGTTAGCGTGGCCCGGCGGTAACGCTCGTTGACGAATCCTTCAGGTGTGGATGCATCAAAAGGAGTTAATCGAACAAGTGACGCTAACCGTCGAATACGCAATTCACCATTAATAAGCGTGCCTCTAATCTTTATCATTTACTCTGCTCGGCAACCAACTTCGTTATCGCAGGATTCATGCCAAGATCGCCTAATTGAGCAAAGGTTAAGACAGCTGCCAAAACAAGCCAGACACCATACTTTTCGTAGCCGAGAAAGTGCAGATAAAGCGGGTAACCTGCCGCCATAACGGCAATATTCACCACCGTTGTCGCCATTCCCGAAGCCATATTGATGCGAAGCTGTGATGATAATAACTTTTTAATCATAAATCAGTCAACCACTTCTCTATTCTGCCTGCCCCGTCTCCGGCAGACTACTCACTCCGCATAATATTATAGGCACTGGCACCACTATTAATCAATTAGACGATAGAGAAAACATTACTGACTACTTACTACTGGCTAATTACTAATTTCTGCCTTTTTAGGCTAAAAACACCGTTTTGCCACGGAATAAGTCGTCCGCTCCAGAGAGCGAGTCATCCACTGGCTTCAGTGGGTCATCGGCGGGTTCCGTGAGTCGTCCACTCCAAGGAGCGAGTCATCCACT
>CAIWTG010000169.1 GCA_903915565.1 uncultured Chloroflexota bacterium | reverse complement strand
GGACAGCTGTAGGTCACGAGTTCGAATCTCGTCGGGCCCACTCCTTTTCCAGGAAAAGCCTCACTCGTCCGAGGCGCGCATCATCAGGATTCCCACAGTTATTGCCCACAGCCCTGCAGCCGCTGCTGAGATTATCTCGGGGATGGCCACATCCTTGCCGAACGGAAAGACTGTGAAGTGAGCAATCCACACCCCTGCGGCGAGTATTGCAAGCACTATTGTCAAGATAGCAAGGCCCATCCTGCCTGCCTTGCGGAAGGATGCCGCCAAAAGAAGGGCTGAAATCGGGAAGAGCACGAAGAAGGCCAGGGACACGTAGTAATGGATGTGCGTCTGGGGTGCGAAATCGCCCGGGAAAACCCCTATCGCGGCCAGGGCAATCGAGTCGAGCAGGAATGCAGCGGTGCCGGCCTTTGCAAGCCACCCTTTCTTCAGGAAGAGGGAAAAGCCAAGCGCGATCCCCCCGCCGTCTCTCGTAAAACCAAGCTTTTCAAAAAGCCGCTGCGCCCGGTAATTGGTCTTTAAGGTATCCAAAAAACCCTCGGTATAGCCCATCTCTGCTGCCAGCTCCATGAGCCGCCGCATTATTGTTTCCCCGTAGCCCTTGCGCTGGCGGTCCGGGCGGATTCTCAACCGCTTGAACTCCGCGCATGTTTTCATCCGCTTTTTGAAAGCCCCCATCGCCACCACTTCCCCATTCTCCACTCCGACGATGAAGTCGCCGTGCTCTAGGTAGACGCCTTCGATGTCGTCAAAGTCGGCGGTAACATAGGGTATGGCGCGCAGCTCGCCGGTGGGTTCTATTTGCTCAATGCCGACATCATTGAGCGCGCGGCAGACCTTATTATCCTGTACCTGGTAGCGGCGGATTTCTAACATCTTTCTCCCAAAAGCAACGGGCACACACTTTAACATGTATGCCCGCTTTCTTAGCTCTTTTATTTTATCGGCGTTTATATTCCGGCGAGAAGAACAGGTCGTGGAAGAGGATGGGCTTCTTGGGGTCGTTAATTTTCTTAAAATTAAGTGGGCAGTGGTAAAGCCCGGCCGGCACGTAAACGGTGCAGGCTTCGGTAATGACGAACTTTTCCAGTTTTTTACCGTCCAGGCTTAAGGTCAACTCGACCTCGCCGCCCAGCTTGGGCATATTGGTGAGGTCGCCCCCCACAAAAACAAGGAACTGGTCGAAGTCGTGGGCGTGACAGTCCGTCACCATCGTAAATGGTTCGGTAATTGCCCACCAGCTCATCGAAAAATTGCGGTTGCCGTAATCCTTATCGCTGTGCAGGCCGAGTCGGGGGGCTTTAACTTCCGAGTGGGGGGTCTTATTGGTCATGACGCTTTTCTTGAAATATTTTTCCAGTTTGGCTCTATCGCTTGCCATGGGGACACCTCCTTATTAACCGATGTTTTTAGCCATTATATATCTTTATATAGAGGTTTGTCTTGTTTTTCAGGAGGTTGCTTATATGTTGGCCGCTTTTACCTGCTCGTAGAGATTGTAGCCTTCTTTTAGCATCTCCCTGATGGGCAGGTTAAACGGACAGCGTGATTCGCATTCGCCGCACTCGGTGCAGTTTTTAGCTTTCTCCATCCCCTCCGGGATGAAAGGACTCTTCAGATACCAGTCCGGTGGGAGGCGTTTTACAAAAGTGGGGAAGGTCATAATCATGGAGATGGGTATTCCCTGGTCGCAGGGCTGGCAGTAATCGCAGCGGCGGCAGAACCGCGTGCCCAGTTCGGTAATCATCCGTTTCATTCTCGTAAACTCGACGGGGGTGATTTTTTTCGGGCCCTCGTAAATCGCCGCAATTTCTTCGATTTCGCTAATCTTTTCGATGCCGGGTATGGTGACTACTTCCGGGAACTGTAAGAGATATTTAAAACAAAGCATAGCGTCGTCGAGCATACCGCCGGCCAGCGGCTTCATGACGATAAATCCCATGTCATGCTCGCGGCACAGGGGCAGCAGCTCTTTCGCGGGCTCGTTGGTGATAAAGTTGAAGGGGAACATGATAGTCTCGAATTTATCGGATTGAACTTCCAGTTTGGCGGCGTCCATCTGGTGCGAGGTGATGCCGATATGCCTTATCTTGCCGGCTTGCTTAGCTTTCTCAAATACCTTATATAACCCGTTCTCCGGGTCGAGGATTTTATCCAGCGTGGCTTTATCGTTGATGCCGTGGAACTGGTAGATATCTATATAATCGGTGTCCAGCCGCTTTAATGAAAGGTCGAGGTTCTTTTCTATAATATCCGGCGTGCCGGGGAAGGTTTTGGTGGCAATAAAGACGTCATGCCGCCGCCCCTTAACCGCCTTACCGATGCGCTCCTCGCTAGTGGTGTAGCCATTGGCGGTATCCAGATAATTAACGCCCAGGTCGAGGCATTTTTGCACCACTTTAACGGCGTCGGCCTCCGTCAGCCGCTGTATCGGTATTCCCCCAAAGCCTAGCCGCGTTACCATCAACCCTGTCTTGCCGAGTTTTATCTTTTCCATATCAACTTCCTTACGCTTTTGCCTCGATACGGCTTCTCATCTCCTGGTAAAATTCTTCCGTTGTTTTCCCGATGGATAGTTTCTCCATAGGGCACATTTCTTTACCATCCGGCCGCATGATGTAAGGGACAACCGTATCGAGGTGGTATTTGATGTTGTGTTTTTTTAGGGTCTTGATGCCCAGCTCGCTGCCCAACGGACTATAGACTTCACTGGCTTTGGCTTTGACCGCCAGCAGGGCAGCGGCATTGCCCATGACTCTATCAAAAATTACCACCGGCTCCACCGGTTGATGTTGCGATAAATAGTCCATCAACGGTAAGAGCCGGTCTTTAATCGACGAGAAGATTAGCGCTTTTTCCTGGAAAATGCGCAACGTGTCATCGCTTTCCAGGAACGCGCGATAGAGATCCGTGTACATTAAACCTGCTCGGTTTGTTTTTTCGCGGTTAGGCGCCCGTAAATCCAGAAAGCTGCCGGTATCACTGCCAGCTGGATGAGCATGCCCGGCCAAGCCTGCGCTATCGTGCTCCAAACGGCGCTGAAGGCGGTGGCGCTAGGACCGAGGGGGCTATACACATTGCCGGTAACCGCCTGCACAATGCCTACGGTACCTAGTAATGCAAGACGTCCACCAATCATGGCGCCCAGCAAAGACCAGACAACATTTAGGTGTAGCTTCTGGCGTAAAAGTCCGGCTATCAGGCCGTAAGCCGTAACTTCTACGGCTATCTGGGGCAGGACGGTTAACATGGGCATGCCAGATACCAGGTAGCTGGCGAACGGCGTCAGCAAACCGACAATGGCGCCCATCTGCCAGCCGCCGGCTAAAGCGGCGACGAAGATGAATAATTGCATCGGCAAATAGGTGGCGCCGGCGTTAGGAATCTGGTGAACTGCCCACGGCGTAAATACGCTCAGCACTACAAACGCGGCGATAATGCCGTAAGTCTTAATGTTGGTGAGTTTTAGCGATAGGGGTAATGGTTGGGTGGCAACAACGATTCTTTTAAACATAACAACCTCCGTTATATGACGATATATCGCGTCTTATAGTCTAATGATATCTAGAAAAAACGCAAATGTCAAAGGGTATTTTATGGCTGTAATTTATACTTCTCCAACGGCACCGGTAAGGTGGCTAACCGGGGAGCGCCGTTCTTCTGCTCGATGGTTATCCACTTGAACCAGTTTTTATCGTCGCGGTGGGGGAAGTCCTCGCGGAAATGTCCGGCGCGGCTTTCCTCCCGCATCAAGGCGGCTTTATAAGTGAACTCCGCCGCTATGGTCATACTCTCCGCAGAATGATATCGCGCCAGGTCGTGGAAATCTTTAGCGCCGACGCGGCTTAGTTTGTTCCTGGCGTCCTGTACGATGCCCAGCGCTTCCTTCATTCGCCCCGCCTCCCTCTGCCGGTTATACTTCATTGGGACGACGGCTTCATGCACGCGGTAGGCGAAGTCGTAGGCATCGGTGTTCCCATCCTGCTGCATCGGCGCCATGACTCTGTCCAGGGCGTTTTTCGCCTGATTGAAATCTATATCCAGTAGTTTGGCTTTTCCGGCGTATTTGGCGGCATTTTCCCCCGCCACGAATCCCGTCACCGCGGCGCTCTGTACGCCCAGGCCGCCCTGACCCCCGCCTCCCCCCGACCAGCTGTTGCTCGATGCGCCGCCGGCGGCATAAAGTCCGTCCAGCGTTGTCATGCCATTGATGTCAATGCGCAGTCCACCGCCGCTGTAAAGGTACCGCGGCCACATCTCCATCCTCTCTTTAGATGGGTCGATGCCCGCCTTTTCCCGCAGCAGTTTCATCGTGTCGTTGCCCATCAGGTGCGTTAGTCCCTCCACCTGGTCCTCCGCCAGCCCGGCGATTTCGCTATCGCTTAAGCCCGTGAGGTTAATGTAAATCGGGCCGAGCCCCGCCTTAACTTCTTTCTGCATCGCGTCTATCACTCGCGGGTCGAAGGTATAAACGGAGTGCTTGCCGGTCATCAGCTCCGGATAATATTTGCCCATGATTTTTTCGCCGCGGGCATTTTCCAGATAGAGATAAAAATGGATGCCCATCAGCTCTTTACCGAGGACTTTGATGCCCCAGACGTAGCTGCTGGAAAACTCGGCGTTGACCAGTTGCGCCCCGGCGCGGTAACCCATCGCCGCCCCTTCCCCGAGGACGGAAGAATAAGTCTTTTCGTGCATGTAGCCGCAGTTGCCCGTCGCCACAATGACCGACTTGGCGTTAAAAAGATAAGTCTTACCGTCCGTTAACCCCAACCCGATGGCGCCCACCACCGTGTCGCCGTTTTTCAAGAGGTCGATGGCGTAAATCTTATCCATCATTTTCACGCCGCGGGCTTTGGCTGTCTTTTTTAAAGCCACCAGCGACTTCGGCGCGTCGAAGAGTGTGACGTAAATATTCGGCCCCCAGTTGAGAATGTTCAGCTCGCCTTTATTTCTAAAAAATGTAATGCCCATGTCGGCTAAATCTAGCGTGCTTTTATGCATGTATTTCCCCAACTGGTAAGTCCAGTCCTGGTTGTTAAAGAAAAAGCTCTGGCGGGTGACGTTTTCCGCCCACTTTTCCGCATATTCCGGATAAACGTAAGCCAAAATGCCGCCCCCGATTGGCACTTGCCCGTTCCACCCGATGCCCATTTTATCGATGAGTAGAACGTCAACGTTTTGTTCTTTAGCTTTTAGCGCGGCGCACAAACCCGCTCCGCCCGCCCCCAAAATTAAAACGTCGGTGGTGATGACTGTTCCTAAGCTCTCTACCTTATTCATATTAATACGGCGAGACTAATTCGCCCCTCCCCCTCTCCGGTGTAACGTCAAAGCATCCCCGTGGGCAAAACGATTCGCAGCCCCAGCACGCCACGCAGTCTTTGGGGTACTTCACTACCGCTTTTTTCGCTTTTTCATCCAGCCGCAGCACGTCCATAGGGCAGCATGCCACGCAGATGCCGCAGCCGTTGCACTTTTCCGCGTAGAAATTTCGGATAGCCATCTTGCACTCCTTAACGTTTTGCCTGATTATAGCACTTTTATTAGATTTTTTCCGTAATGTCTTTACGTACAAAACTATCCAAAAACTACAATATTCGTTATAATATATGCACAGGGGAACACCAAATATTGCTGCCGGTTTACTACCCCAACCAGACCGGCCAAAGATAGGGGTTGTCAGGTGCAAGATGAGGCAAGCCTAGTGCGGCGCGCCCAGACGGGCGACCAGGTGGCTTTAACTC
Organism: uncultured Chloroflexota bacterium; assembly: GCA_903915565.1. Lineage (GTDB taxonomy): Bacteria > Chloroflexota > Dehalococcoidia > Dehalococcoidales > RBG-16-60-22 > RBG-13-51-18. The sequence goes on along the minus strand of CAIWTG010000169.1, from coordinate 487 downwards.
AACTCTATGAAGAGAATTTTGACAGGATTTATCGCTACATAGCAATCAAGATTGGCGATAGAACCGAGGCGGAGGATATGACGCAACAAGTCTTTCTTCATGCCCTGCAGGCTATCTCTTCGTACAGAGAAAAGGGAATGCGCTTCGCCTCCTGGCTTTATCGTATCGCCCATAACCAGATAGTCGACTACTTAAGAAAGAAGACTAAGCACGCCACCGTCCCGCTGGATGAATCCTTGCCGATACCCGCCATCGGCGGCGACCCCAAGCACATTATTGAACAAAAGATTACTATCGAGGAAATCATCGTGGCGACGAAAAGATTAACGACGGCCCAGCAGGAAGTCATCTCCCTGCGCTTCGCCTCCGAGCTTTCGATTACCGAAGTCGCCGGGGTGATGGGAAAAAGTGAAGGAGCCATTAAAGCCTTGCAGCACAGCGCCATTATTGCCCTGCGGAAAGCGCTGACCACGGAGTAACTATCATG
>CAIWTG010000168.1 GCA_903915565.1 uncultured Chloroflexota bacterium | reverse complement strand
TTGAGGTCGTTTACACTTTTAAAGTCCAAATATGTTGTTCCGAAAACTATAGCTCTACATATTTCAGCCGAAAGGTTTTTAGGAACTCTATAACCAGTGGATTCTTTGTACTTAGAAGTATCTTTGCTAAAACAATCAATAATTAGATCTTGTATAAATATTTCCTAATTGGCACAAACTTTAAATACAAAAGCTTCAAACACCTCTTCTTTTTCCAAGCGTGATTTAACTATATGTTTAGCACCTTCAATTGTACGGAGAAAATCTATGTCCATTGTCATATTATTATAAAAATTCCTTATTGTTATTTGACATGAAGGTTTTTTCATTTGATGCTCTCCTATCTCCGCCCCTCAACAAGTATTAGTTCATGTATTCTATAACAGCTTCGTATGTTTGACAATCGTATGTGCGTACCTTAAGATTATTAAGGCTATTTCTAAAGCCAACGGGGCGTAGCGCAGTTTGGTTTAGCGCGTCTGAATGGGGTTCAGAAGGTCGGCAGTTCAAATCTGCCCGCCCCGACCATTTTTCCGCCAGAGTTGTTTCCTCTTGTATTACGGGTGCGTCACTATTCTGGTTTTGGGATTGATAAAATGCGCCACTCTTTTTTTGTCGGGTTCCAGGTCATGCGGCGGAATTCCACATCGTCTTCTATCGTAAAGGTTGAGCTGTGTCTCATATCTCCATCATTGAGCAAGACTAACAGCTCTGGAGAGTCCTGATGAAGAGGAAGATGAGTGTGACCCAGGACAATGCCCTTACACTCCTGGTTTTCTTTTTTTACTTTAGCTTGAAGATTGAGCAAGGCTCTTGAGTGGACCAAATATACCAGCATAATGAACGATTCGGTTATAAAACTTCTTCTTACATTGCCGGGTGTTGTTTTTCTTGGCAAATGATTCCAGAGCCACATAAACGGTCTGGGAAGATATTGAACAGACGGGTCATATTCGTGCCCATGACAATACCAGATGCCATTTGCCATAAAAGGTTTTATTAAACTAATGGGGCTGATAGGATTGCCAAGTTCGGGATTATCACGGTATTTTTCCAGTCTATGGTCATGGTTCCCGGGTAAAAGCTTTGTTGGAATCTCCCCAGCAAGGTCGCGGAATTTCTGGGTCATGGGATGGCGGAGACAATACTCGAAGCCGTTCTCATACATGTGGAACCAATCTCCCAGTCCCCATATCTCGTCGCCAGGTTTAGCATTTTTTCGGATGAAATCTATTGCCTGGTCCATAACGTCGTATTGAGCATCTTTATGTCCGATATGCAGGTCAGATAAGATAAATTTCTTCATGAGCGCCTCCGTAGATTTCATTCAATAACGCTGGTTTCATTATACCTTTAACCTTAACAGAGAGGAAGACGTCGTCAGTTCGAAACTCTCCACTATTCAAAATTGAATTAAGGACGTCATTGTGCTTAAATAGTAGCAAAATGACATTGTCTAATAAGCAAAGGAGATAACATGGCTAATGGCAAGTACGACAAGTATTTCTTAAAAGAACCGTGGGGCATCATCCATCCGGGGACGCCGCCAGATGCGCCGGTGTATATCGGCATCGGGCAGCACGAGCGCGTTAAAGATTGGGACGAGCCGCTGACCCAGGTACTGCGCCCCATCTACCGACCCTACATGATGATACCGAACAGCCACCAGCATAAAGTGGCGGAGATACTGTACTTCATCGGCGGGGACCCGATGAATTTTAAAGAGTTCGGGGCGGAGGTGGAGTTTACGTTAGGGGAGGGCGCGGACGCCGAAAAGCACGTCATCACCTGCACGACGTGGGTTTATGTGCCCAGCAACGTACCGCACTGCCCACTGAACTTCAAACGCGTGGACAAGACCATTATGTTCGGGCACATCATGTTCGCCGAGAGTTTTGATTCCGTCATCGTCGGTAAGAACTTCACCAAATAAAGCGAATCATCGGGCGGGCAGTTCTGCCCGCCCATCAATTCTAAAGCAACATTCTCTATGCGGGGAGTATTTGCATCCTTTTAGATGCAGGGCTAAAATGTTTACAACCATGGGAAAAAAAGCTAGAGAAAAGATGCGATGTCTGGTAAGTGACCTGGGAAACAATTTAGCTTTTTTCCCAGCCGATGCTAAACCGCGCTACATGCTCTTTTTTGGGGCGGTGGCGGTTCAGCTAATTGCTTCAGCGCTTTCCGGGGTTGGGTATTCTGTACATCAGGCGGCTTTCTGGATGGTCGGGCTGGTTTTCTGGCTAGTATGGTTCGGCCTCATGTTCTTCATCGTTCAACCCCAAACGAACAATCGGCTACAAAAGTGGAGCGGGGGATTAAAGCGGGACGCGGTCATCATATTTATCGTCCTGCTTTCCCTGGGGGTGGTGGAAACCGCGATATTGGTGGTTTTTGCCCCGCGTGTTCTAAAAGAGGGCATCAACACCCCGGTGGATGAAGTGGTGGCGCAATTATACAGCGGCTTCCGCTACAACGACGGGACGGCGTTAAGCCAACAGGCGGCGGAAAATCTTTTAAACGGCAAAGAGCCGTACACCAACGCCAATATCGTTACAGCCTTTAATGAATTCAACATCGCTTATGACCGGTTAACGCCATTGCAGGTGGGGCAGTTCGCCAAGGATTTCCCCTATCCAAGTATGGACGAGCTACAGGATACCTGGGACGCGGCAATGTTATATCCCTCCCAGCCTCCCCCGGAAATTGAATCGCGCTTGTGCTATCCGGCTGGCACCTTCCTGCTGATAACACCATTTATCGCGGCAGGGGTAAGAGACATCAGGGTGGTATACACTATCTTCATCATCGCGGCGCTGATTTACACCATATGGCGGATACCGTCAAAAAGACGGATTATCTTCATCGGGGTGGCGCTGATAAGTTTGGAATTATGGAACACGCTGGCGTGTGGGGAGACCGGGATACTAATTTTCCCGTTACTGCTGATAGCCTGGATAACGTTGGGAAAGAATAACTGGGTATCGGGCATCTTTATGGGGCTGGCGGTGGCTACCAAACAGACCGCCTGGTTCTTTTTCCCGTTCTACCTCATTCTGTTGTGGCGGACATCGGGGTGGAAAGACAGAGCGATATGGGTGGGGCTTATCGCGGCGGTGTTTATCGC
>CAIWTG010000167.1 GCA_903915565.1 uncultured Chloroflexota bacterium | reverse complement strand
TTATCTTCGGTATCCGGCTTAAGGAATTTTTCGACAACACTGGGTTTTATCACCTGCGGAGTATCTGTTGCCTTGGCTTGGCAAACCCATGAGCGATGCTCATCAGCGTCCACGCCCTACCGAGTACGGAGTTAGCCTGGTTCACCGCGCTGAACGCCCCGATGCCGCAGTTCATTCCGATTTCCTTGCGGATGGGTCCGTTCACCAGCAGCATCGCTTCAAACGGAGTGGTGGAGGGCATTAACGACGACTGCCTTGTGGAAGCGATGGCCAGTATCACCGGGAAGTACTCCGGTCTCGCCCCCGCCATCACGGCAATCACCGCAATGTTTTCGACAGTGTACTTAACCATTTGCCGTGTCTCGAATTGAAATGACTCGACCGCAATATCATCCGGCGCCGCGCATGTGCCGGCGAGCATTTTCTTTACTCGCTCCTCGGTTGGGAGGATTATCGGCAAGCCGTCCGTCCAGCCTTTTTCATAAAACATGCGCTGCAGATTATCTTCGGTATCCGGCTTAAGGAATTTTTCGACAACACTGGGTTTTATCACCTGCGGAGTATCTGTTGCCTTGGCTTCTTTAACCGGCTTGGTCAACACGTCAAGAATTTCTTCGATGACGGGTTTGCCGGTATCCGGGTCGTTGCCGAGGATATATCTATCCAGAGCTTCCGGTGAAAGCCCTATAACCGGATGAGGTGTATAAATAAACGGTATAGTTTGATGCGTAGCTTTCTGGTTTTCATCCGCTACGCTTTTAAACTGATAAGTGGAGACCGGTGCAACCGGGACGCTATATTTCCCCTCTAGTTTCCTGCTACCAGCGGCAACGCCGCCGACACAGCCCGGTCAGCCCGCCACCCCAAGGACAACAGCGTCTCCCTTGACCTTAACTTCCTCCCAGAGCTCGTCGTTATCGTCCATGAATACATTACCCGGCTTCCGCTTGCGTATCGTATTGACGGATGGCATATTCTCTTTGAACCACTTTTGCAGTTGCAGCATGAACTGGTAACTACCGCCAAAACCGGTGTCCACCAGGTAAACAGTTTTCTTCTCCAACGTATCCAGCCGCTTGGCAAATGTGGAGGGAATGGGAGGCGGCGGAGCCATTGGTGGCGGTCCGCCTTGCCCGGCCAGCCTTCTGCCCCCAGCCGCTGGATTAGCGCCCATGAAAGGCGGCGGTCCCCCAGTCATTATCTGTACACCGACTTCAGGACTTATCACATTATCGAGCAGTTGAATTGTCATGTTACGCCTCCGTGCAATTGATTAGGATTTAGCTATTAGTTAAAAACTCCCTTAGGTCGACCATCCTTGACCCAGGTTAAACCTTCTCTGGCTTGGCCCCAGCCGGCTTCATCAGCCCCTTCCATCATCGGGTTGGGGTTTTTCTTTCTTTCTTCCATCATCTTCTTGTTCAATTCTTCCTGCCGCTTCATGCCTTCAGGAGTAGTATAGTTAACCATCCGCTCCATAACACCCTTCATGAATTTGTCCGGCTCTGAGAACGGGATAACAAAGAGCACTTCGTTTTCAATCCCCTTTTTAAATATCTGCGCCAGCTCTACGGGATCGATGCCGAAGGAGTAATGGTGAGCCATGAACTCGATGGTTTTTTCATTAGTATTATAGCCGGTGTTCGCCAGATTCTTAGGGCGGGTATATGACGATTCGCCGATGTTCGTCTTGATTCCTCCGGGACACAAACAGGATACGCCGATGTTGTAGGGTTTTAACGCCTGATAATAGCTCTCCATGAGGTTGATTACTGCCGCTTTTGCCGCGGAATACGGCGCACATCTAGAAGCACCCATTAAACCGCCCATGGAAGCAACGGTAGCGATATAGCCGGGGCGGCCGGATTTAATCATCCGCGGGACAAAGGTCACCATTCCGTTTACGACCCCACCCAGACAAACCCCCATCACAAAATCGTAATCTTCAAACGTTGAAGCTTCTGCCGGACCAAAGGCGTTAACCCCCGCCGTGTTGAATAATATCTGCGGCGGACCGCCGAATACTTTTTCTACCTCATCGGCGGCTTTGGTATACGCTTTTCTATCAGTAATATCCAGTTTTATAAAGTGAACCTGTGCTTTTTTATCTTTAAAATACGCCTTGGCTTCGTCTAAATGGTCCTGACGGATGTCCGCGATGACAATTTTACATCCAGCTTCAGAAAACACTTTAGCCTGACCGAACCCCGCGCCTGAAGCCCCGCCGGTGATAAATGCTACTTTACCGTTAAAATCTTTCATCTTTTCCTCCGATATATTGTTATATAGCGTAATATAAATAGTGACATTTTGCAACTATTTTATTGTATTCATTCTCCTGCTTTTTTCTTAAGCTCGTAAAGCTTATTTAAAGCCTCAAGTGGTGTTAAAGAATCGATATCAAGCTCAGACAAAGTTTTTTCAAGTTCCGATTTTTCACCAAAGAGTGGGATTTGGGCGGCGGCTTCTTTTTCCTTTTTCACCGGTTTGGCTTGCTTGCCGTCACTTTCCAGTTGATCTAAAACCTCGCGCGCCCGGTGCAATAC
>CAIWTG010000166.1 GCA_903915565.1 uncultured Chloroflexota bacterium | reverse complement strand
TGGAAAAGAAGGTAGGTTTTTTAGAAGACGTTGACGAAATAAAGAGGTTACAGCGCGTTTATAGCTATTACGTCATGCACATGATGCGCGATGAGATTTACGACTGTTTCGCTGACCGCGCTGACGTTAAGCTGCGCTGGCTGGAAGGCACCTGGTACGGTAAAAAAGGCGTGGCGCGTTACTTCGGCGTCGGTGACAAAAACCGGCCGGACCCGCCCCCCGGTTTTATCCACCAGGTTATGCCCATCGCCGGCGTGGTAGACGTAGCCCCGGACGGCAAAACAGCCAAAGGCCGCTGGTATTCTTTCGGTGGCGTGGCTACACCCGACCAGAAAACCGGTAAGACCAATCCGGGCATCGTCGGCGGACTTTATGAGATTGATTACATTAAAGAAAAAGGCGTCTGGAAGTTCTGGAAAATAGACTGGATTATCCCCCTGAGCATCAAGATTCCCGCCGAACAATGGTCGCCGGTAGAAAACCTCGGCCGCAGGCTCGCCAGCTTCAAAGCCCCCGGCGCGGACGAACCTTTCATCCAGGGCGACCCGCGCTTTGTTTCCGGCTACGTCTTCCCCTTCCACTATAATCACCCCGTCACCGGCAAACCGACTTCGGAGGGCAAGAAGAACGCCGCCCTGCTCAAGAATATTAAAGGCGCCGAGAAAGCCGTCCGCGATATGTTCGGGCTCGATGATAAAAAGACTAAGGCCAGGCCAGCCCCGAAGAAACCGGTCAAAAAAGCGAAGAAATAAAATGGACGTTAAGGAGTAGATAACTATGGCGACAAAAACTAAAGCGAAGAAAACTAAATATGGTAAGTGCATCCATACCAAAGACCTCATCCGGAAAATACCCTATTACGGCGGTAAATCAATTGTGGCGCATGACGGCGAGTTGGACGCAGACTGTTCCATCGGCTACCATTGCATTGCCAAGCCGATGTCCTTTGATATCGTGCACGCGCATAAATTCCCGGAAATGCTTTGCTTTATCGGGGGGAACCCGACGGATATTACCGACTTCGGGGCGGAAATAGAGTTTACGCTGGGTGGAGAAAAACACAAGATAAATCAGCCGGCAGTGGTTTCCATTCCGAGTAACATCGAGCACTGCCCTATTACCTTTACTAAAGTAACTAAGCCGCTTATCTTTTTAGAAGTTTCTCTGACGCGCATATGGAAGCCGGCGGGTAAAAATCCCAAAAAGAAAGCCGACGCTATTAACAAAGTAGTCAAAAAATCTAAACCCAAGTCGAAGAAGAAGGAGTAAAAAAATGGCCGAATCAAAATATAGCAAATATATCGTTTATGACCCCCCGAAGCTCGATAAACCCTTCCCCCAGCCCAAACGCCTAGTAGCAGCGCGCGAAAAAGGCAACTATTTCGACGCCACGTGGCTGTACGCTTTGGATAACCGGGTTGTCGGCGGGTCTTTCTATACCAATTGTGTCTGGTTGTGGAAAAAGCACGGCGCCGAGCCTCTGGATATTGAAATCGCCCATACCCACAACTTTGACGAGACGCTGGGGTTTGCCGGCACAGTGCCTAACAATCCCAATGCTTTAGGTGGCGAGTTGGACCTCTGGCTGGAGGATGAAAAATTCACTATCACGAAAAGCTGCCTGGTTTACGTCCCCCGCGGTATGAAGCACCTGCCCTTGACGCTAAAGACGATTGATTACCCCATCTTTTTCTGGACTGCGGGCAACGGCACCGACTATACGCGTGATTCTGGTAACGAAGAAGTTTAAACTAGCTCAATCGAAAACCAAAGAACATATATTAGTCGTCAACCAGTATTGTTATGTAAACTATAGCGATACTGGTTGTTCTTTTTTCATCCCCTGCCCTGCCGCGCATTAACAATAAATTTATCTTATCGTCACCCCCGTTTATGCTATTTTTATCAGCAAAGTGTTAATCTTACTCTGTAAATTGAATTAGCAGGATTTTGGGAGATTAACATGATACTGAAAAAGAAAATATTAGCCGTGAGCCATGACCAGATTCTGGTGGATTTGCTCCGGCATGGACTCAATGAAGGCCATTACGAAATCGTCTCCACCGAGGAAACCGGTACTCAGCTCAAAAATATCCTCGAGAACGAAGCTCCGGCTTTCATTATCCTGGATATTGTGATGCCGTCGCTGGAAGGCGTTCGCACCTGTCTGCAGTTAAGACAATGGACACAGTCGCCCATTATGATGCTTAGCACCTGGCAGACCGCTAATAATACGGTCCGGGGGCTTAACCTTGCCTGCTCAACTTACCTTACCGAGCCCTTCGGCATCAATACTCTCAAAAAGCGCATCGAGACTACTCTAAACGACCCTTTTTACCACACCCCTGCCAATATCCGCATCAGTCATAACTAATTCATTAGAACCACGTTTATACGGGGCTTAGCCGGTCAAAAGCTAAGCCCTTTTTTTAACTATTTTCCCTATTGATTCTGGGTGCTGGTACCCAACGATTTTACATTTTGTTTATAGCTTGTGCTTCCCTTTTTATGAATTGTTATCCCTACCGGCTATATATTTATAATGTAATTTGAACGTTTGGAGAAAAGAACTATGTTTATACTATGGATTCGAAAAAGCAAGATTAACCGACAGAACGCCGAAGGAAAGCAAACCCCCCGATTTTCCCAAGAGACGGCAGACGCCATCAGGCAACTCCGCCTCGAGCATTCCGATATTGCCATCAGCAACGCCAGGGATATTATGACGGA
>CAIWTG010000165.1 GCA_903915565.1 uncultured Chloroflexota bacterium | reverse complement strand
CCACTATGCGATAGGCTCCACCGGCAACCTTAAATTGCAGATCAAGCTTGCGCAGGCGGATTTCAACGCGCTTATGGACGATCCCACTATAGCGAAGTCACAAGGCTCTTCATGTCTCAAGGTAATAGCTGGAAGCGGCATAAGAGAGCCGGACTCATTACCGAGAGATGAGTTTACTCTCACCTCAGCTCAAATGGCTCAAATTTTCACGCCGAATACCAACGCCACGACCAATTTTCTGATCACCGGCCCGGCAGGCGAAAGCTCGATGTCGATGACGGCAGGTGATTCAGCGGGCCTCGGCATCCGCGTAAAGGCTTGCGACGCCTCCGGGTTCAGGACGAGGCTCTTATCCGGAGCGCCATACAGCGGAGCAAAGACGCTCATCTTCACAGGCGCGAACGATTCTCCAAATCCGACGGATTCCGCCAATTTACATCCGAAAGTTAAGGATGCAAGCGAACCCACTTATCATGACTTTAATCTTACGCCGGCGGTGCCGGTAACAATCAACTTCGATGATAACGGCATCGGCTCAGCCAACATTAGGCTATTTTGCGCTCAGTCGCCCGCCTCTATAATGGCGAGCGACGGCGTTATTGCCACCCAGTCCTCAAACGCCCTTGCCGTTACCGTGAATCCGGTGGTAGGGACAAGGCTATTCTTCGCGTCAGACGTTACTCTTCCTACGGCGGCAACTATTAACGTAGCACTTACTCCTCAGCCCAAAATAACCCTGAATGATGACTTCGGCAACAAGACCGCCGAGAACGGCGTTCAGATAACCCTTGTCACTACGCAAAATGGCAGCGGCAACCCGATCCTTCTATCAGGAAACTTAACAGACAGCGCAGGCTTATCTCCGGTTGCTCCTACTCTTAATGGCGCGGTGACTTTCGTAGGCGTCAAATATGATACAGCGGAAACCGCTTATCTGCACGCAACAGGAGACGCAGGGCCGGGACGCAGCATTGCCGCGATCTTCTCTGCAAACCCAATAACCTTTTCGACAGCTGCCACTACTACAGTTGATGCGCCGTCTTCGCCGCCTGCTAATTTTAGTTCCCCGTCCACATTCGATCTTGTTCCTACCAACGATAACGTCAACGGTCTTAAATTCGCTGTTTTAAAATTTAACATCCAGGACCATGGCGGAGATTCCATAGCGACGAAGATCGACAGGATCACTGTGAATATAACCGGCACCGGCAATAATGCCGCAAATGACATAGACTGGGCGGAGTTGGTGGGAGTAAAGGTGGCCGGTACCAATCCGTATCCGGGCCTTGGCTTCTCTAAAACAAATCATCCGTCGGCGGTCTCGATAAATAATAACTCTATAACGTTTGGAACCGCCCCCAATGGAAATAAGACGGGAGATCTGGATAACGTTCCCGATGGCGTGACCGTGGAATATACAGTAAATGTATACATGAAGAACGCTAAATTAAAAGCCACGGATGCTCAAACATATATATTCAACATAAACAATGCGAATGTAGAAATAGATAGCGCTGCTTACTCTTCCATAATAGGTACAAGCCCCACCCCGCCGCCGACAGTAACGGGAACGATAAAGGTTAATTATGACCATCTGGAGATCGTGAGCGCGAAAGATACCGCCACTCCTATGACTTCGGACAGTTTTGACGCCGGTTCAGGTTATAATTTAATAATAAGATCGACCGACGCTAATAAAAATATTGCTACAAGCGTAACCAAGTCTATAAACTTAAAGTTTTTTAACCTGAATACGATAGGGACCACCGGGACGACATATGAACCAACGGTAAATGACTATACCTGTTTCGATGTGAGCTCAACTTATACGGCCGCAAGGGTTTATTTTACAAGCGGCATATCATCAACAGCCGTCTTAAAGGCATATAAAGCGGAAACGGGAAACCTGATCTGTTGTGATACCACTCCCAGCCATCCCGTAAACAGCTGCTACGGCTTTAATGCTACTATCAATGCTCTGCAAGCGTCGACATTTGTTAAATCAAGCGGGGATAATCAGGCCGGGAAGACATTGAAGCAATTACCAAATCCATGCGTTGTGCGTTATACCGATACATACGGTAACCCTGTTTCTGCTCAGGCCATAACTTTCACAGTATCTGGCCCGATCGGTTCGAACCCTTCCATAGACAAGACGCCGGGTACTACTTATTATACCGATGCTCAAGGCAGGCAGCAGACATATCTTACATTAGGTAGTATAGATGACGGCGATAACCATTATACGGTTACGGCAACTTCAGGCAGCGGCTCCGTTACTTTTTCCGAAACAGGCCGAACGCCTATCACTATAGCAAGGATAAGCGGTTATAATCCTATCCAGACTAAAACGGTGAACTCTACGCTAGATAACCCATTCGTGGTTGCATTATTCAATGCTTCAAACCAGCCTATTCCTAATGAAGACATAAATTTTGCAATTACGACGACACCTTTGGCCGGAGCGCGCCTGTCAACATCGACAGGCACTACCCTGGTAAACGGCCAAACATCGACTATACTTACATTAGGCAATGTCTCACAGGAATATCACGTCAGCACGACATATACTGGCGTTACTCCGAACCTTGTTGCCCCCGATTTTGTTGGGACAGCCTCCTCCGGCGGGCCGTATAAATTAGCCATTTCACCTTCGCCTCTGGGCAGTGTAGGCGTTAATACGGCGATCATGTTCACCGTTACCGTGCAGGACTCAAGCGGTAATCCGACAAATGTCCTCGGAAGCAATTCATTGATCCTGGACCTTACGCCTGCTAATGCTTTGCCTGATAGCGCTTTTTATAATGAAGTCGGATGCGTGAACACTATACAACAGTTAACGATCCCGGGAGGGTCATCAGGCCGCAGTTTTTATTATAAGAGTTCAAAGGCTACGCAGTCAGGGCCCATCACTATCAAGGCGGCATGGAACAGCGCGAGCTCGCAGCACCTTGACGATACCGATAATCCGGCTGTCAACCATATGTGCTCTATGTTATTAAGCGTTATGCCTTCGTCTACTATACATCATTTTGCTATAACAGGACCGGCATCCATGACGACGGGTGAGACGAAGCAGATCAGTATAACGGCGTATGACGTGGATGATAACGTTATAACTACATGCGACGGTGCCTTTGGTGATCAGTCCATTCAACTTTCCGGCGCTCACCCGTCTCCTTCTACGCCGCCCACACAGCCGACATTTTCAGACAAAAGTGGCAATGACCAGGCTTTTGTGTCTGTTGCCACGTTGCATTTTACCAGCGGAGTGGCGAAGACAAATATAAAGCTTTACAATGCTGAGATGGCTAATATAATAGCTACCCTGGGATCAGGCACAGCCACAACGCCAACGCCTTTTACAATAACGGTGCAAAACGGCCCTGCCGACCATACGAAATTTTCCGCGGCGCTGCCTTCAGCGCATCAAAAGGCGGGAGTGCCGTTCTCCTTCGGACTGACAACGGTATTGAATGTTGTCGATAAATACGATAACATCTGCGACGGTGCGTTAGGAACAGGTCCGGCTTATGCAGGCGAAGTCTCTATCGATTGGAAAGTAACTCCGCCCGGAGATAGCGTCGGAGGCAGTCCTGATATTAACCAGCCTCGCAATGCTTTTCCGTCCACATTAACTTTCACTGCCGGCAAATCGAATTTTCCTATAAATGCGACTATGTACGGGGCCACTACGCTACAGGGAGGAGCCACTATAAAGGCGCACATAACAGGGTCCGTTAACAACAT
>CAIWTG010000164.1 GCA_903915565.1 uncultured Chloroflexota bacterium | reverse complement strand
GACAGTATGATTGTCGAGAATTCTGTGGGTACGGGTATCGTAGCCGGTAAAAAGACCGGTACCGCGACCAGCTACACCGCTTATCTCTATCAGGTTGCTCCAGTCTTCACGCTTTCGGGCACGTCCACTGTGAAGACCGCTTCGACCGATACCGCTGCTTCGACTCTTGACGCGACATTCACTGTTCAGGTTAAGGCTGTCGGTGGCGATGTGACCATTGCCAAGAATGATGCCTTCATCGGAAAGAGAATCCGGAACAACGATACCACTACGGCTACGACCGACGCTGTTTCGACAACGTACGATAAGCCGAGCGGCATCACGGAAGACGTAGACGGAAACTATGTGATCTCGCAGGACACGACTGTAACCTTCACCGTGAAGACCAGAATCGCGACCAATGGGACGATCACAGCAGCTCCCGATTACTACGATCTGCGGATCTCCGAAGTCGACTGGACAACAGCGGATATAGACAACGGAGTAACGACCTATACGCTGAGCGACTTCAAGAGCGACAAGGCATACCTGCCTTAGTAGCTCGCAAATCGCCATCCTTGTGGGCGTACGAAGACCCTCGCGGCAACGCGGGGGTTTTTGTTTACCCGTCCGTAACCTCGCATAAGCGGGGCGAAGGGAGGGTTTACCACGCCGACTTGATTGCCGTAGCCTTGGCGAAGGCAGAAGCCTTGGAGGAAGTAATGCTCTTTAAAATTGAAATCTATTTTAGGCATACCTAAAATCGAGGATTCCAAAGGAGGGTACTTCTTTGGTCGACCCACGCCTTGGCGTGGTGTCGAAACACTTTATGGAAATAAATAATTTAATCTGATACAATTAATTCGTATTGTTGTAAGGGTTTTAATGCTGTAGCCAGCGTTTTTTCAGCTTTTTCCATCTATTACTTAATCAGCTTAATAAACTTAATTCGCTTAACCCACTTGCTTAACTTTATTAACTTAGTAAGCTTAGTAAGCTTGATTAACTCAAATGCCAGCAGTTGTTACAAATAAATTCAAACAGAAGCTACTTCTCACCGGCTTGGGTTTGTTTCTTTTTGTGCTGGCTGTTTTTCCTTTCCCGGCTTTGGCCGATACTTTGGGCCAGAAGGTTACTTTTTCCGTCGACAAAAACTACGACGCCACGGGAAGAAAAAAACTTACCGCGACCTTGGAAAGATTGACCGACAAACTGTATTTTTACGTTGACGATTCGTGGTGGGGGAGTTTGGCGCCCGATCAACAGGACAATTACAACAAAGCTTTCCAGAGCCTGAACGACGAGTTTTCCGCAAGGATCTATCCGACCTTGACTTCCACTTTCGGATCCGAAGCCAAACCGGGCATCGACGGCAATGACCAGATCACGGTTTTGGTCCATCCCATGATCGACGATGCCGGCGGCTACTTCAATTCCGGCGATGGTTACGCCAAGGCCCAGTATTCGCCGTCCAACGAGCGGGAAATCATTTACTTGAATGTTAAGCACGTCGATTCCCCGAACGCCAAGATTTATCTGGCGCACGAATTCGTCCACATCATTACCTTCAACCAGAAGGAAAAACTGCGCGGCGTTTCCGAAGAGAACTGGCTGAACGAAGCGCGGGCCGATTACGCCTCAACCATCCTTGGTTACGATAGCGAGTATAAAGACAGCAACCTTGAGCAGCGGGTGCGCGATTTTTTGGCCAGCCCAAACGACAGCCTGACCGAATGGATGAACGATAAGGCCGATTATGGCGTGGTAAACCTTTTTACCCAATACCTGGTTGATCAGTACGGTGTAAATATCCTGTCGGATTCCTTGAAAAGCGATAAAACCGGTATTTCCTCGATCAATTACGCGTTGCAGGAAAACGGCCACAATATCGATTTTTCCCAGGTTTTTTCCGACTGGGTGGTAACGCTTCTCGTCAACGACTGTTCGATTTCTCCGCGTTATTGTTACAAAACCAAAAACTTGGCGAATCTGAAGATCGCGCCAAAAATCAACTATCTGCCGTCATCAAACGAAGTGACTCTGTCCGTTACCTACTACACAACCTATTTTTCGGGCAACTGGCAAAAGATCGTCGGCGGCAAAGGTGATCTGACGCTGGAATTCACCGGGGATCCGCAAAACGAATTTTCCGTGCCCTACGTTTTATGCGATGCCAAATCGAAATGCGATGTAAAAAGTTTAACCCTCGACAACGACAAAAAAGGAAAAATAAGCTTGCCGGCTTTCAATTCCAACTACACGTCGTTTACCCTGATGCCTTTTATCAAAGGAAAGATCGCCGGTTTTGACGGGCAGGAAGCGGTTTTTCCGTATTCCTTCAAGGTCACGCTGGTTTCGGCACCGGCCAATCCAAACAACGACAAACCGCAAAATCAGCAGAGCGAAGAAGAGAAGAAACTTCAGCTGCTGATAAAGATTAGTGAATTACAGAAAGAGATTACCCGGTTGCAGGCGTTGCTGGCCGCGCGCCAGTCCATTGTCTCGCCGCCGGTTTAT
>CAIWTG010000163.1 GCA_903915565.1 uncultured Chloroflexota bacterium | reverse complement strand
GCCTTACTGCATTAATCATACCACGCACCGAGTTCGAATCTTCAAAAACGACGCTCTGGTTCAGCCGGTGCAATCCCAGCGATGCCAGCGTCCTGCGCTGGCTTTCTTCATATCCTATGGCGCTTTTAATCCAGATAACGCGTATCTTACTCATGAGCTGCTGCCTCTCCGGTGGCAACTACTGAATGGCGTTTTGCCAACTCTTCCTTCGGATTCTTCAATTGAGTTAACGCCAGCATGGTTGCCCGTGCCACATTGATGTGGTTGGAAGCCCCCAATGATTTCGATAAAATGTCTTTTACGCCGCAAGCCTCAAGCACCGCTCTCACGCTGCCGCCGGCAATCACGCCGGTGCCCGGCACGGCCGGTCTTAGCATCACCGTCGCCGCCCCGAAATGTACTGTAATCGCATGGTAAATGGTGCTGCCCGCCAGAGGCACATAAACTAAATTCTTTCTCGCCTGCGCGCCACCCTTGCTGATGGCTGAAGGCACTTCGTTAGCCTTGCCGATGCCCAGGCCGACATGCCCCGCGCCGTCGCCGGTGACTACCAGCGCGCTGAAGCGCAGCCGCTTGCCGCCCTTCATTACCTTGGCGACACGGTTAACCGTAATGAGCTTGTCATTAAGGTTTAGTTCGGCTGCGTCTATCCGGCTTAATGGTTGCTTCATCATAACCTCTCTTAGAACTTGAGCCCGCCCTTACGGGCTGCTTCTGCCAGGGCTTTAACTCTTCCGTGATACTTGAATCCGCCGCGGTCGAAGGCTACACGGGCTATTTTCTTCTCGGTGGCGCGTTTTGCCAGTAGCGTGCCGACCATTTCTGCCTGGCTGGTCTTGTTCTTTTTCTTGGTGTCCTTGGTTATCTCTTCGTCCAGTGTCGAGGCGGCCACTAAGGTGCGCCCCTCCGCATCGTCCACCACTTGAGCGTAAATGTGCTTCAAGCTGCGGAAAACGCAGAGCCGCGGCTGTTCCTTGGTGCCGTTGACCTTTTGACGGACTCTGCCGTGCCTTCTTATTCTTGCTTCTCTGGTATAAGATTTAGTCATTTCTATTGCCTGCCAACTACCTTACCGGTCTTGCCCGGTTTGATACGTACTTTTTCTCCGGTGTATCTAATACCCTTGCCCTTATAATGGTCCGGCGGCTTGAGGGCGCGTATTTTCGCCGCCATCTGCCCGACGTCTTCCTTATTTATCCCGCTGACTTTTATTTTATTGTTCCCTTCCACCCCCAGCGTTAAGCCCGGCATCGGTATAACTTCCACCTGGTGTGAAAAACCCAGGCGCAATGTTAATTTATCGCCGGTCTTTTCCGCCCGGTAGCCTACCCCTACAATATCCAGGGACTTTTCAAAGCCTTTGGATACTCCCTCAACCATATTGGCCAGCAGGGTGCGGGTGAGGCCGTGGAAAGCGCGGTGCTTTTTATCATCGCTGGGCCTGGTCACCACCGCATTGGTGCCCTCCATAGCAATTTTTATTTCCGCGGGCATCGTTCGCTTCAGTTCCCCTTTGGGACCTTTAACGGTTACGTTATCCCCCGCTATATTTACCGTTACCCCGGCGGGTATCGGTATCGGCAGTTTTCCTATTCTAGACATACATCTCGCTCCACTAACTCTTTACCAAACATAGCATAATAGCTCGCCGCCGGACTTCTGGTGCCAGGCTTGCTGGCCTGTCTTCAGACCTTGCGACGTTGAAATAATCGCAATGCCCAGTCCGCCGTAAACGCGCGGTATCTCGCGTTTATGCACATACAGCCGCAATCCCGGTTTGCTTATGCGTTTCATGCCGGAGATTGCCGGTTTATTGCCATCTAAATACCGCAGCTGCACCTTTATCATCCGGTGAGGCTTGCCCTTGACTACCTCGTAATCGGAAATAAAGCCTTCATCTTTGAGGATTTTGGCGATACCCATCTTCATTTTAGAAGCAGGTACCTGCACGCTATCATGTCTGACCATGATGGCGTTCCTTATTCGGGTTAACATATCAGCAATTGGATCTGTCACTGTACATCACCTACCAATTTACTACTTTAGTTTACCAGCTGGATTTTCTCACGCCGGGCAGCTGCGCTTCGAGTGCCAGTTCCCGGAAGCAAATCCGGCATATCCCGAACTTGCGGATATAGGCGCGCGGCCGGCCGCATATCTTGCAGCGGTTATGCTTGCGCGCCGTAAATTTTGGGGTGCGCTGCGATTTTAAAATCGATGATTTTTTGGCCATTATGATTTCTCCCCATCCTTGGCGAAAGGCATCCCGAGCAGGGCGAGCAGATTTCTGCCGTCCTCGTCGGTTCTAGCCGTAGTAATTATCGAAATTTCCATACCGCGGATTTTATCAACCTTATCGTATTCGATTTCCGGGAAGAGGATTTGCTCTTTCAGCCCCAGGGTATAATTGCCGCGGCCGTCAAAGGAATCCGCCGCTACGCCCGAGAATTCGTGCATGCGGGGCAGGACGGCGTTAATCAGCTTATCGTAGAAGTGCCACATCCGCTCCCCTCGCAGCGTTACTTTTAACCCGATGGGCATCCCGATTCTTAATTTGAAGTTAGCGATGGCTTTCTTGGAACGGGTAGTCAGCACGTGCTGGCCGGTAATCGCCGTCAGGTCGGCTTCCGCTGCTTCCAGCGACTTGGCGTTGGCTATTGCCTCTCCCATTCCCACGTTCACCACTATTTTCTCCAGACGCGGTACCTGCATAATGTTTTTATAACCGCGCATTTCCATCAGGCGTGGCACTACTTCTTTGTGGTATTTATCCCTTAATCTTGCCATTAGTCAGTCACCTCGCCGCAGTTACGGCAGTATCTAACGCTCCGCCCGTCCTCCAGCGTTCTTGAGCCAAGGCGAGCCGGTTTATTGCACTTGGTACAATAAAACATTACCTTGGATATGTGCATCGGTTCTTCAATGTCAATGATGCCGGCCTGCTTGGCGGCACCCTTGGCTTTGGAGTGCTTTTTAACAAAATTTACGCCTTCGATTATCAGCATTTTTTCCTTAGGAAAGGCAAAGCGCACCTTGGCTTTTTTACCTCTGTCCTTCCCAGTGATAACCAGGACTGTATCATCTTTTCTAATTTTCATGGTTTTTCTGCCTTTATAATACTTCCGGCGCCAGCGAGACGATTTTGGTGTATTGTTTGTCTCTTAATTCGCGCGCCACCGGCCCGAAGATGCGGGTCCCCTTAGGATTATTTTTATCGCTAAGTATAACTGCGGCGTTTTCGTCGAACCGGATATACGAGCCGTCCAGCCGCCGGTAAGGATACGCCGTCCGCACGACCACTGCCCGGACAACATCGCCTTTTTTCGTCGCCGCATTGGGTATCGCTTTTTTCACCGAGGCGACAATCGTATCGCCGAGATAAGCGTATTTTCTGCCGGTGCCGCCGAGTACGTTGATGCACATAATCTCTCGCGCCCCGGAGTTATCCGCTACTTTTAACCTGCTGTTCATCTGAATCATTTCTGTTTCACCCAAACCTTAGTTTGTAATTTCTCCCGGTTTAATCTCGGCTACTTCGCCTTTGGTCACAATCTCTACCACGCGCCACCTCTTTAGTTTGGAGAGGGGACGGGTTTCTTCAATTTGTACCGTATCGCCCACTTTGCTCTTCTTTTCTTCGTCGTGAGCGTAATATTTCACAATTCTCCGGACGGTCTTCCGATAAAGCGGATGGCGCTTGGGCGTATCAATGGCCACAATCACCGTTTTATTCATTTTATCGCCGATGACCTTGCCGATTCTTATTTTACGTTTCTTTTCCATAACTTCCTACCCTAACTCGTTCCCAGTTCTTTTTCTCTTATCAGTGTATTAATACGGGCGATGTTGTGCCTTACCCGTCTCAACTCGCGGTGGTTTACCAGCTGTTTGGTGCTCAGGCGGAAACGGAGATTGAACAGCTCCTGATGAGCGTCTTCCAGCTGCTTTTGCAGCGCCGGGATGTCCAAATTTCTTAATTCATCAAGTTTCGCCACGTTATCTCCCTACTTTGCCGCATCACCGCTCATCGCAGTGATTGATTCTTTTCCGATAAAACGGGTTTTAAGCGGCAGTTTATGCGCCGCCAGACGGATGGCGTCTTTAGCCACCTTTTCCCCCACCCCCGACATCTCGAACATAATCCTGCCGGGTTTAATCACGGCTACCCAGTGGTCCGGCAAGCCCTTACCGGAGCCCATGCGGGTTTCCGCCGGTTTCTTGGTGGCGGGTTTATCCGGGAATACCCGAATCCAGACCTGGCCGCCGCGGCGGATATGTCGTGTAATGGCGCGTCGGGCGGCTTCTAACTGTGCGCTGGTAACCCACGCCGATTCCAACGCCTGGAGGCCGTATTCGCCGTAGGCAACCGTATTACCGGAATGTGCCTGACCGGCCATGCTGCCCCGCTGCATCTTACGATATTTCACGCGTTTCGGCTGTTGCATCCTATTCCTCTTCCTTAGTCTTGGTTACGTTTTTTGGTTTTTTTACGGCTTTGGCTTCAGCCTCGCCGGTTTCTTCTGCTTTCTTCGGTTTCTTGGGCGCCGCAGCTTTTGCCGCTGGTTTTTTCTCCTCGGCGGGTTTAACTGCTTTTTTCGCCTTGGGTTTCTCGGCTTTTTCCTCCGGCTCTACTTCCGCGGGCGCTTTAGCTTTAATTGACTTTTCCTCTTTAGATGGCCTTTCTTTCACTTCGGCAGCCTTTTCCGCTTTAGCCGGCTTGTCCTCTTTAGAGGGTTTTTCTTCTGCCGCTGCTGCAGTAGCTGCTTTAATCGCTGCCTCGATTGGTCCTCCCTGCGGGGCTGTCGCCGGTTCGGCCGCGGCTTCGGCAGGTTTCGCTTCAGCTTCAGCCGTCTTTATCTCCGGCAGCACCTGCCCTTTATAAATCCATACTTTTACCCCGATGCGCCCCAGTGTGGTGTGCGCCTCGGTAAAACCATAATCAATATCCGCCCGTAGCGTATGCAGGGGCACCTGGCCCTGGGCTAGTGTCTGCCGTCGCGCGATTTCCGCATTTGCCAGTCTGCCGGCGGCACTGACCTTAATACCCTTGGCGCCGGACTGTATTGTTCGGAAGATGGCCTGTTTCATGGCGCGCCGGTAAGCCACGCGGCGCTCAATCTGCTCCGCTACTGACCGCGCTACGAGATAGGCGTCCAGTTCCGGCTGGCGGATTTCCTGTATGTTTAAGCGTAATTTCTTGCCGATTAACTTTTCCAGTTGCTGCCGCATTTCATCAACGCGCTGTCCACCCCTCCCGATGACGATGCCCGGTCGGGCGGTGTGTAATGTGATAGTTACGTCTTTAGCCTGGCGGTCGATTTCTACCAGCGAGATAGCTGCCTCGGGATATTTTGCCTTAATGAAGTCCCTAAGCTTGTTATCCTCCTGGATGAATTCGGCATAGTGCGCTTCACTATACCATTTAGACTGCCAGTCTTTGATAACGCCTAGTCTAAATCCTATCGGATGAACTTTGTGGCCCAATTAAGCCTCCTCTTCCGCAACTATCACGGTGATATGGCTGGAATTCTTTAATATGGGGCTTGCTCTTCCCCTCGACCGAGCCCGGAAACGTTTCACGCTGCGGGCTGTATCAACATATATTTTTACTATTCTTAAATCGGCGGGGTCCATCTGGAAATTATTTTCAGCATTCGCTATCGCTGACTTAACCACCTTGGCGAGGAATGCCGCTTTCGGCGTGCGCGTGTATTTCAGCATGTTTAATGCTTCGTCAACTTTTTTGCCCCGCACCATGTCCGCCAGAGGGCGTACTTTGCCGGCGGGGAAACCGGTGTCTTTAGCTATTGATTTAACTTCCACTTTAATAACACCCTATCTCTATGATTCCGTCGTTGTTTCTGATTCAACCTTGGTTCCGTGTCCTCTAAATATCCGTGTCGGGGCGAATTCCCCCAGCTTGTGGCCGACCATGTTTTCGTTGATGTAGATGGGTACATGTCGGTGGCCGTCATATACACCGATGGTTAGTCCCACCATCTGCGGCAGAATCGTCGACCTTCTGGCCCAGGTTTTGATGACCGTCTTACTGCCGGAACGTATTACGGCGTCTATGTGCTTTATCAGCTTTTCATCAACTGCCGGCCCTTTTTTCGTTGATCTTGACATCTTTCCTCTTTATCCGCCTACTTGCCGCGGCGTTTGATTATCATCTTGTCCGAAGCCTTCGGTTTGCGTGTCTTATAGCCGAGGGCTGGCTTGCCCCAGGGTGTCTTCGGCCCCGGCATACCTATCGGGGAGCGCCCTTCGCCGCCGCCATGTGGATGGTCGCGCGGTGACATTACCGAGCCTCTAACGGTCGGCCGCCACCCCATGTGCCGCCTGCGTCCGGCTTTACCCAGGCTGATGTTCTGGTGCTCTAAATTGCCAATCTGCCCGACGGTCGCGATGCACTCCGCAAGGATGCGGCGGATTTCGCCGGAAGGCAGTCTGATTAGTACATATTCGCCTTCCTTGACCATCAGCTGCGCCGAACCGCCGGCGCTGCGCACCAGCTGGCCGCCGCGGCCCTTCTGCACCTCGACGTTATGAATCTCAATACCCGTCGGCATATTTTTCATGGGCATGGAATTGCCCGGTTTAATTTCGGCGTTGCTGCCGGCCATTATCATGTCACCTACCTTTAGGCCGATAGGGGCGATGATGTAGCGTTTTTCGCCGTCCACGTAAAATATCAGCGCAATGCGCGCCGTGCGGTTGGGGTCGTACTCTATGGACGCTACCTTGCCTGGAATATCTAATTTATCGCGCTTAAAATCAATCAGGCGTAAATATCGCTTTTCGCCGCCGCCGCGGTGGCGTACGGTTATTTTGCCCTGCGCGTTGCGTCCGGCTTTGCTCTTCTTGGCAACGATTAGTGACTTTTCCGGCTTACTCTTCGTAATTTCATCGAAGGTATAGCCGCTCATATTGCGTCGTCCCGGCGAGGTTGGGTTAAATACTTTAATAGCCATCTCTAATTAAACACCTTCAAAATACTCAATTTTATCCCCCGGCTGCAGGGTTATAATCGCCTTTTTCCAGGGGTTGGTATGCGTCATGCGCCGTCCCACCCGTTTGGACTTGCCCCGCACCATGACGATGTTAACCTTGGTAACTTTTACTTTAAACGCCTTTTCTACCGCCTGTTGAATCATCATCTTGTTCGCCCCGTCGGCGATTTCAAAGACGTATTTATTCAGTGCCTGTAAGGCTGTATTCTTTTCCGTCACTAGCGGACGGCGCAGCACCTCATACAGATGCATCTTTCGCTCCTTGCTTGGCTCCGTTGCCCCAGAGTTCTTCTGCGGCGCGTACCGCAGCCTCGGTCATTAATAATGTCTTGTGTGACATGACATCTAACATATTTAGCACGTTGGCTGGAGTAGTGATAACTTCCGGTATATTGCGGGCGGAGAGGACGACGTTTTCCTCCGACTTTTGGGTCACGATGAGCGTGGAGGATACGATTCCCAGGTTGCCCAGCACTGCTATCATCTGCTTGGTCTTTGCCTCTTTAAAGTCGAACGCTTCGACGATTTTTAAATCGCCCTCACCCGCTTTGGATGAGAGGACGCACCTTAGTGCCAGACGACGTAATTTCTTGGGTATCGACTGCCGGTAATCCCTCGGCCTCGGCCCAAAGCTTACACCGCCGCCGCGTCTCGTTGGCGACTTTTTGCTGCCGGCGCGGGCGTTGCCCGTGCCCTTCTGCCGGTAGAGTTTCTTCGTGCTGCCGACTACCTCGCCGCGGGTCTTGGTGGCTGCCGAGCCCTGGCGGGCGTTAGCCTGCATCCCCACCATTACCTGATGGACGACCGCCTCGTTGAACTCCGCGCCAAAGACATCGTCGCTGATTTTAATTTTGTGGACTTCTTGTCCCTCTATGTTATAAACAGGAACCTGCACCTTACTTCTCCCTCTTGGACTTTTCAATTATCACCAGTCCGTTGGTCATGCCGGGAATTGCGCCTCTAACTAATAATAAATTGCGTTCCGGTTGGGCTTCGATGACAACCAGGTTGATGACGGTTACCCGCTCATCGCCCATATGCCCCGCCATCCGCAGCCCCTTGAGGACGCGGCCTGGACTGGTGTTGGAGCCTACGGAACCCGGTGCGCGCCAGCGGTCGCTCTGACCGTGGGTTTTGGGACCGCCGTGGAAGTGATAACGCTTCACGCCGCCGGCAAACCCTTTGCCCTTGCTCGTGCCGCAGACGTTGATAATGTCGCCGGCTTTAAAGAGGCTGACGTCTAATTTCTGGCCGGCTTCCATTTTCTGGCCGTCATCCAATCGTATTTCGCGCATATATTTAAATTTAGGCGAAGCTTTTTCCTTGGCTTTGCCCTTCTTGCCGCCGGTTTTCTTCGCTTTAATTTCTCCAAAGCCAAGTTTAACCGCGCTGTAGCCGTCCTTCTCCACGGTTTTTACCTGTGTTACCGTGCAGGGTCCCGCCTCGATGGCAGTGATGGCTTCAGTCTTGCCACCCTTGTCGTATACCTGGGTCATGCCCAGCTTTTTTCCTAAAATTCCTATCGTCATTTTTTCACCAATTATAATTTAATATCTATTTCCACGCCGGAAGGCAGGTTCAGCTTGGTCAGCGCATCAATCGTCTTGGATGTCGTCTCTACGATATCAATCAGGCGTTTGTGCGTCCTTATTTCGAACTGCTCCTGCGAGTTTTTATCGATGAACGGCGAGCGGATGACGCAGAACTTCTGGATGCGCGTCGGCAGTGGTACGGGTCCGACGGCTACTGCGCCGGTGCTCTCTACTGCCTCTAAAATCTGCCTGGCCGATAGGTCGACCACCTTGTGGTCGTAGCCCTTTAGTTTGATGCGGATTTTCTGTTTAGCCATCTTTCCTGCCTACAGTCTTTTCTATAATCTCTTCCGTCTTTTCCTGCGGAAGCTGTTCGTAATTGGAAAATTCCAGCGAGTGCGTCGCCCGGCCTTGCGTTAGGGAGCGTAAACTGGTGGCGTACCCGAAGGATTCTGCCATGGGGATAAGGCAATGGATGATGAAAGTATCGCCCTGTGGGTCGATTTTACCGATGCGTCCCCGCCGCGAGTTCAGGTCGCCGATGATATCCCCGAGGAACTGCTCCGGTGTCACCACTTCCAGTTTCATGATCGGCTCCAGCAAAACAGGCTTGCCTTTTCTGATGCCCTCTTTAAGCGCCAGCGAGCCGGCCATTTTAAAAGCCAGTTCCGAAGAATCGACGTCATGGTAGCTGCCGTCGACGAGTATGGCTTTGATGTCCACGACCGGATAGCCGGCCAAAACGCCGTTTTCCATGGCTTCCACAATGCCGTTTTTGATTGGTGTAACAAACTGCCGCGGTATCGCGGAGCCCTTGAGTTTGTCAACGAATTCAAAGCCTTTGCCCCGTGGCTGCGGTTCAAATTTAACTTCCGCTACGCCGTATTGCCCGTGACCGCCGCTCTGCCGGACGAATCTGCCTTCGGTTTCCACGGCTGCGGTAATCGTCTCTTTATAAGCCACGCGCGGCTGCCCCACTTTAACGCCCACGTTAAATTCGCGGATGAGCCGGCTGGTAATAACCTCCAGGTGGAGCTCGCCCATGCCGGAGATAATTGT
>CAIWTG010000162.1 GCA_903915565.1 uncultured Chloroflexota bacterium | reverse complement strand
TCTATATAATATTGTACTCCGTTGTGATGAGATTTTCTCCTACCCTTTACTTGAAACGCTTAGCCCCTTGCAGTATAACGGCGGGGTCTGGAGGAAGCTGCTCACCCATTTGGTCTCGCTGCCGATGGCGCCAATATCTTTAAGAATCTGGTAAACGTTGCCGGAGACCATCGTGTCCTTAACGCGCCCCACGATTTTACCTTTTTCTATCTTGTAGCCCAGCAGGACGTTGCCGCTGAAATCCCCGCTCAAAATATTCCCCTGGTCTGACCCCATTAATTGCTCCACCACCAGCCCCTCTTTAATGTCCCCGACCATTTCATCAAAAGTGGTTTTGCCGGGGGTAATAACCAAAGCGCTGGGGGATACGGTAGGCAGGCTGCCGCGACTCCGCGTGCCGTTGCCGGTGCTCTTTTTCCCGGCTTGAGCAGCCGTCTGCAGGTCATACAAAAAGCCCTTCACCACTCCTGCATCAACCAGCGGGGTGCGCTGGCTGGCGACGCCTTCATCGTCGCAGGGGCGGCTGGCGGGACGGCAACCTATTGTTGGGTCGTCGCATAGGTTGAAGTTTTTATCGAAGACCGTTTTGCCCACCTTGTCACCTAACGGCGATGCGCCTTCCAGGACGATTTTACCGTTAAAGGCGGATGCCAGGGGATAGATTAGAGCGCTGGCCAGGCCGTTGGATGTGAAGATAACCGGTAGAGTTTTGGTGGGAACTTTAGCGATATTCCTCGCCCATTCCAATTGCTTGAGAGTCGCATCAATAATATTCTTGGGGTCGAGGAGGGGATGGCATGAGCTCTCGCCATCTCCCACGAAGAGCATGTCAGTGCCTTTTATTAAGTTGCCCTCAACGTTCAGCGAGAAGAATGCTTTTTTGTATTCCGCCTTACCACCCCGGGAGTTAATCAGGCGGACGGTCATTACGCTGCGGGTTATGGTGGCGTAGCACAAAATACCGGCGGTATGCGCCGTAACCGTAGCGACCATTTTATTACCCAGCGCCACCATGTCTTTAATGGCAACCTGCGGTGTGGCGGCGTCGAAAATATCCACACCGGGATATTTTGTTCCATCCGGCATGGTGAATTTGGCCTCGCTGCCGAAAGCGGCGGTTTCCACGGCGTTGTTAACGAGCCGTTCTCCATCGGCAATATTGGTAGATGTGGCGTAGCCGATTTTTCCGTCTTTGATAATGCGCAGGGCGACGTTGGTCGCTTGCGTGGTTTCCATGTGCTTGAGGCGGTTGGCGTCAAACCGCACCTGCGTCTCTTCCGAACTTACGGAAAAAACCTCTGCTTCTTTGGCAACTTTTTGCGCCCGGGCAAGGATGGCTTCCATTATTTCCCTCCAATCAGGCAATGCTGGATGCGGATGTGGGGGCTGCCGTTGGAGACGGGTAGGGGCGATTGCCCCCCTTTGCCGCAGCCGCCGCCCTGGTTCATATCCAGGTCGTTACCGATGGCGTCGATGTTCTTCAGGGTGGTAAAAACGTTACCGGTCAGTTTAACAGGGCGGATAGCCTCGGCGATTTTGCCGTTGCGTATCATATAAGTCTCGCCGGCGGCAAAAGTGAACATCTCCATGCTGGTTGTCCCGCCTTCCCAATTCTTGGCATAGATGCCTTCCTTGATGTCGGCAATCATGTCGTTAAAAGGCATTTTACCCTGTTCGATGTAGGTATTGGTCATGCGCACGATGGGCGGGAAGCGGTAGTTGATGGCGCGCGCATTACCGGTGGGTTTTTCATTCATCTTAGCGGCAGTCTCCCGGGAATGCAGCCGCCCGACGAGTTTGCCTTCCCTGATTAAGTAGGTCTTAACGGCGCGGGTGCCTTCGTCGTCATACTTAAAACTGCCGCGCAGACCCGGCTCTGCCGCCGAGTCAACGATATTGAGATTTTCCGACCCGAACTGCTTACCCAGCACCATAATCTCCCGCATGCGGTCGTTTTCAAAAATGAAGTCGGATTCCGATAAGTGTCCAAAAGCTTCGTGCACGAAAACCCCCGCCAGAGTGGGGTCGAGGACGACGGTGTATTCCCCGCCCTTCGCCTGCGGCGCGTCAAGCAAAACCACGGCATTTTGCGCTATTGCTTTGACCTTATCGTGCAGGCGGCAGATGGCGTCGAAGTCGCCGCGGCTCCCCATGCTGATATTAACCTGCTGAACATCCCCGTCTTTAGCGGCGATGGCGGTAAGGCGGATAGCGACGTCCGCCCGCTCCTGGGAAATCAAAGAGCCCTCGGAGTTCAAGAAAATGACTTTTTTCGTGCTATCCGAATACCCGATGTTGACGGTCTTTATCCCCGGAGTTTCCCGGATAATCTCATTATATTCGTCCAGCAGGCGTTTTTTCTCCGCCAATGGAATGGTCACCGGGTTTTGCTTTACCCCGCTGGTGATTGTCTCCTGCGCTTTTTCAATTGGGGCTAAAAGACTCAAATCCGTGCCAGTCGCTTGCGCCTGTTCGATGGCCAGCGCCACGCGATTTTTCAGTCCGGCAAAATCGTTAAAGCTGGTAAAGCCCCACCCCCCTCTAACTAATGCCCGCACGTTGCCGCCGGAAGCGTTAGAGCGGCCGATGGACTCTATCGCCTGCCCGCGGTAGGTAATGTGACTGGTCTGGTTCTCCTCAAAGCGGGCTTCAATGTAGTCGGCTTTATCGTTTTTGAGTTCACCGGCCAGGCTTTGCGCAATTTCTTCAATATTGGGCATGGTATTAACCTCGATGAAAAACAGTGTTTAGTGCAATCAAGCCAAGTTTATCTAACACAAAGGGGAAAGTCAATTTGGGCGGGTGTTTTATATGGGGCTTCACCTTGACACTTACACGTCAAAAAGCTTAAACTATTAAAGGTAATTTTCTTCGCAAATAGTGCCCCAACCACCTCTATTCATGTAAACAGGTACGCAATCCGAACCATCCAATCTTAAGAGAGAGGAGATAAGACTGTGACCTACAAAACCTTACTCTACGAGAAAAAAGACGGTATCGCCGTCGTTACACTCAACCGCCCCGATAAACTCAACGCCCTCAACAGCACGGTCTATAACGAGCTTTACGATGTTTTCAATGAGGCCGAGAATGATGATGCTGTTCGGGTAGTAGTTTTAACCGGCAGCGGCGAAAAAGCCTTTGGCGCCGGCTCGGATGTTGCCGAGATGCAGAATATGAACACCCTCGATATTCAAAGGTTCATGGCGACTATCCGCAAAGCCTCCGATTTTATCTACAACCTCACCAAACCCACCATCGCCGCCATCCACGGCTACGCTTTGGGGGGCGGCTGTGAGCTTTCCCTGTGCTGCGACCTGCGGATATGCTCCGAGAAGGCAAGATTCGGGCAGCCGGAGATTAACCTGGGGCTGATTCCGGGGGCGGGTGGCACCCAGCGTCTGCCGCGGCTCATCGGGGCGGCTAAAGCCAAAGAG
>CAIWTG010000161.1 GCA_903915565.1 uncultured Chloroflexota bacterium | reverse complement strand
GGGAGAGAGAATACTAATTTTCTTTCTTAGGGGGAGGCGGGGGACCCATGCGCATGGGCTTGACCCAGGTAATGTCTTTACGAGCCTGGGCGAAACCAACGTCCTCGCTGCCCCGGTAGGGATTATCTTTGGGGGCGTTCTTAGCCATCTCTTCGAACATTTTGCGTCGACGTTCTTCCATCCGTTTAGCGCCTTCCGGGCTGCTCTGGTCAATAACGTTCTCAAACAGGTTTCTTAACATATCCTGCGCGTTGGGGAAGGGCAGGACGTAAAGCTGTTCGTTTTCCATGGCCGTCTTAAGGATTTGCGCCAGTTCCACGGGGTCAATGCCTTGAGCGTGAATGGAACGGAGCAGATTAATCGTTTTGTCGGTGACGTTATAACCGGTGTTTTCCATGCCCTTGGGACGGGTGTAGACGGCCTCGGCGATGTTAGACTTAATGTTGCCGGGGCAGAGTACGGAAACGCCGATATTGTAAGGCTTAAGCGCCTGTGAATAGCTCTCCATGAGGTTGTTAACGGCGGCTTTGGCGGCGGAATAGGGAGCGGTGGTAGCGCCGCCCATAAAGCCTCCCAAAGAGGAGGTGGTGGCGATATAGCCGGGCCGGCCGGACTTTATCATCCGGGGGACAAAGGTAATCATACCGTTGATGACACCACCGAGACAGACGCCCATCACCCAGTCGAAGTCTTCATAGGTGGAGGCTTCGGCGGGGCCAAAGGTATTAACGCCCGCCGTGTTGAATAATAGTTGGGGCGGTCCGCCAAATACTTTTTCGACCTCGTCGGCAGCGGCGGCGTAGGCTTTACGGTCGGTGATGTCCAGCTTGATGGTATGGACGTCGACCTTTTTTTCTTTAAAGTACGCCTTGGCTTCGTCGAGGTGGTCCTGGCGGATGTCGGCAATGGCAATTTTACAGCCCGCCTCGGAAAAAACTTTAGCCTGCCCTAGCCCTGCCCCGGAAGCGCCTCCAGTGATAAACGCAACTTTACCTGCAAAATCTTTCATGCTTTACCTCCGATATATCGCTATACAGCGTAATACAAACGGGGAAAAAATACAAATGCGGGGAAGATGAAAGCCGGTGGGGTAAAAAGAATGGCTGGGGCGGAAGGAATCGAACCTTCGCATACAGATCCAGAGTCTGCTGTCCTACCGCTAGACGACGCCCCAGCAAACGGATAAATTATAACATGAAGCGGCACGGTGAGACAATAAACGGGCCGGTATTGACACCGTATTCCCAACCGTCTATTGTTAATAAATAAGAAGGGAATATAACTGTGGCAGATATAAGTAAACTACAGAAAATCCTGGGAGTGGACTTTAAACAGAGCGCATTGTTGGAAGAGGCGCTGGTGCACAGTTCCTATATTAATGAAAATCCCGGCAGCAGTACCCATAATAATGAAAGGCTGGAGTTCATCGGGGATGCGGTGCTGGGGTTTGTCATGGCGGAGAGGATATACGGGGAGATGCCGGACTTAAGCGAGGGGCAAATGACCAAAGCCCGGGCGAATCTGGTGAGAGGGGATACGCTGGCGCGCATTGCGGGGGAGATTGGGTTGGGGGATTTTCTGGACATGGGAAAAGGGGAGGAAGCAAGTGGGGGGCGCACTAAAGCGCCTAACCTGGCGGGAGCGCTAGAGGCGGTCATCGCGGCGATTTACCTCGACCAGGGGATTTACACGGTAAAGATAGTCGTCAGCAAGATATTTGAAAAGGAATGGCAAAACCTCGTCAGCCAGGGGGTAGAGGAAGATTATAAATCAATGCTGCAGGAAATAGTGCAAAAAAAATACCAAACGGCGCCGGTATATAAGCTGGTGGAGGAAGTGGGACCGGACCATGACAAGACATTTACCATTGAAGTAATCATTAATACGAAATGGTTCGGCACCGGCCAGGGTAAGAGCAAAAAGTTAGCGGAAACCGAAGCTGCCCGACAGGCGCTGGCAACCCTGAACGAGGACTTTACGAAGTAGCTATTTTTTGCTAAACTGCATCAGGAGTATCTCAAATACCTTTTTAGCGAGGTGATACTATGGGTAGACAAGGTGATTATACACATCGTGAAAAGAAGAAACAAAAGAAGGGTGCTCAAAAAATAACCCAGAATTACATTACAGCGCCGCCTCCGGAGGTGGAGGTCATTAGAAAGAAGAGGAAGCCGCAGGAGGAAGAGGAGCTTTAGTTCCTCCGCTTCTAAATTGAAGGTGGCAGCTGATGATTGAAAAGGCATCGCTCCACACCACCGTACGGGGACGTGTACAGGGTGTCTTTTTCCGAGCTTCGGTTGAAGATAAAGCCGTGCAATTAGGCTTGACGGGTTACGTGCGTAACCGGCCGGGGAATGTGGTGGAGGTAATCGCGGAGGGGGAAAAGGCCAACCTGGAAAAGCTGGCGGAATACCTCAAGGTGGGGCCGCCGGCGGCCGCCGTAACAGACGTCAGCACGACATGGGGGGAATATACCGGCAGCTTCACGAATTTCCGAGTAAGGTAACGGGGTGAAGGTTGGTTGCCCCATGACAGTGTGGAGCTACTGAGTCTGTTCAATCTTGGCGGATTTTATCAGTTCGAGGTAGCCGATTTTTAGTCCGAGCGTCTCGGCGACCTCGCGGTCGGCATCATAGGGTTCACCCATAAAGATTTTGTCATAATCCTCAACATCACCTTTGCTGGGGTCTTCCTTCACGGAGAATTTCTGTTTGGCTTCAATGATACCCAGGTCGAAGGGCAGCGTGAAATAGAGGTCGGCCAGCACTTTATCCATGCCCAGACCGTAAAGATTGTCCCAGCCTCCCGGCGTGTTGCTGTATTTGCTGCTGGGGAGGAGGGAAAGCAGGTTGGGGATGGTAAAGCTCCCCGAGCCGTTATGGGTCTTCAGCGGCGCCACAGTAATAAGGTAGTCACTGGAGAGAATTACATTGGGCACCCAGAACGTCGGCACGGCGAAGGGTTTGGGGAGGGGGTTATCCACTTCCACAAAGATACAGTCCTTAACATCCAGCGTGAGAACGCGGGGGAAGTTATAACCCAGCGCCTGATAAATGGGGCGGGTGGGAGCTCCCTCCGGTGTGCCTTCTAACAAAATAATATCGGCGTCACTAACGCGGCGGATACTAGAGATGATAGCCGCCAGCATCTCGGCGCTGGTGGTGACGGGGTAGGGCAGCGGGTAACCGGCGGTCGGTTTGATTAAAACACGCCGCGCCCGCGCCACGACGGACGGCACCTTAAAAGTAAAATCCGAGGAATCGAAAATCAACTTTTCCTCCTCAAGGAAATCTGCAGGTTTTTAACTTTTCCGTTCTTTCGCAACTCGGGAATCAGGGCGGTAAAAGCGCGGGTCAGGCGGTCTTTGACGCCGGGAGTGACGGATGTTTTTTTACCATTAATCACCAATTCCAGTTCAGTGTCGCTTTTCTGCAAAGCAGCGGTTTTTTCTATCATGTCGGCGATGCCTTTAATATCGTCATGGGCAAATTGGGGCACTTTAACGTCCAGCGGTTTATCAGTGACCACGGCCATTAAGAGCGCGGGGTCGGTGATTAGTTTATCGCCTTGGTCGCCACGGTGGACCTCTATCTTAGGGTAGTCGCTGCTTTTATACCCTTCGGTTAAAAGAATATCAAAGTCCCACAGGATATAATCAGCGATGTCACGCGGGTCGAAAAACTCATCCATACGCCGGTAAATCGCCAAGTGGTCTAATGAGTTGATGGCTGAAAGCTCGCTGCCGGCCTGGGTGAAGCGCCACGTGTCTTTCTCGGCGGTATCAAGGTCATCTTTATGATGCGAGTGTTTAACGATGGCCACCTTATGCCCTCGCTTTTTGAGCTCGGCAATGACCTTTTCTAGAAGGGTCGTTTTGCCCGAACTCGATTTACCAACGAATGATATAATTGAACGCATATTTCCTACCGTTAGAGATTAACTTCCTGATTCCAGTCCAGCATTAAAGCCTGGACGGTATCGCCTTTTTTAACGCCGCCGTTTTCTTCGGGGATAATTACCAACGCGTTCGCCTGGCTCATGGAGGTTATCATCCCCGAACCCTGCGGACCGCTGACGCGGGCGTAATAATGTCCATCGCGTTTTTCCACAACCGCCCGGTTATAGATGCGCCGGCCGTCGTTATTTTTCACGCTATCTTCAATAATCGCCGATACGGTTGGTTTAGTAACGTTTATTTTGCCCATCATCTTTAAGAGAGCCGGCCGCACGAAAAGCTCAAAGCTGACCATGCAGCTGGCGGCATTGCCGGGGAGACCGAGGTGAGGAATGCTCCTGGGCTTGCCGTTTTTATCCCTGCCGTTTATCTTGCCGAAGGCTAAAGGCTTGCCGGGCTTGACTTTAACCTTCCAGAAAACCATATTGCCGTCGCGGGCGATGATGTCTTTGACCATATCGTAGTCGCCCATGGAAACGCCGCCGGTCGTCAGGAGCATATCGGCATCCTGCGCCTGCTTCAATTTCTTCAACAGGTCTTTTTCATTATCGCGAGCAATGCCCAGTATTTTGGGAACACAACCGTAGCGCTTGACCAGAGCAGCAATGCTGTAGGTATTACTATCATATATCCGGCCAGCGGGCAGCGGCTTGCCCAGTTCGGTCAACTCGTCGCCGGTGGAAATGACCGCTACCACCGGGCGCTGAACGACTTTAAGATGGCTGCGGCCAATGGACGCCGCCAGACCAATTTCGGCGGGGCGGAGGACGGCGCCTTTTTTGAGAATCGTCTTACCTTGGGCAATATCTTCGCCGGCGCGGCGGATGTTTTGAGCGGGGGAGGCGGCAACGAAAATATTTACCTGGGTGGGGGTCTGGTTGAGGGAGGCATCTTTATTCTTGGCGTCATCGGTGTTTTCAAATTGGATAACGCTGTCGGCTCCTGGGGGAATAGGCGCGCCGGTCATAATGCGGATAGCGGTGCCGGGCGTAACCTCTTTTTTAGAAATGCCACCGGCAATAACCGTGTCGATTACCTTGAGTGTTTTTGGGGTTTTTTCTGCGGCGCCGCGGGTATCAGCGGAACGCACAGCGTAGCCATCCATAGAGGAGTTATCGAGAGGGGGAACAGTGACGGTGGAAACAATATCTTCGGCGAGGACCTGCCCCAGAGTCTCCATAATAGGGACATTTTCGGCGTCAAGGACACTTACCGCCTCGAGAATCTTCTGGAGCGCCTGTTCGACGGTTAGCATTACTGTCCGGTTCCTCCGATTATTTGCAGTACCCGTTCCTTATCCTGCGGCGTGTTAATGTTCATGAAACTTAAGTGCTGGGGGTCGAATTTATCAATCTCTTTGGCGTCAACGTAGTTCATTTTTACGTAGTTAAAAAGCTCAAGGATACTTTTCTTGCCTTGTTCTAAAATTGACTTGATGGGGGCGATGCAGTTCCGGGAATAGACGGCGTGCAGCGGCTCGAACCAGTCATCGAACCGGGGCAGTGTGAAATCATAGCCTTTGGCGACTTTAATCATGTATCGCAATAACTCCTCGTTAAGCAACGGCATGTCGGCAGCCACAACAAGGTTATAAAACGACTCTGAATTTACCAAGCCCGTATATATACCGCCCAAAGAGCCTTGTTCGGGGAAAATGTCGCTAACTACTTTTATTTTTGGGCGATTCGCCAGGTGGGCGAAAGTTCTCCCTTTCGCTGTAACGATAATAATATCTTTACTAATGGGGTCTACGTGGGATATTACCTGTTCGAGTAGGCTTGTGTTACCGATTTTTTCTAAAACCTTGTCGTGTCCGAAGCGAGTACTTTTACCACCAGCCAGAATTATACAGTTTATATCCAAGTCATCTGCCTAGTTTCTAACGCGCTTAACCCCCTATAATGATTTTACCATAAAAAGTCAACATAGAATAGATATAATATAATAATTATACTATCATACGTTCTGGCTGGTTTGGACGATTTATAGGTTTTTTAACCTGGGGTATTCCCAGTTGGAGTTATCAATGAAGATATCGGCAATCTGGTCGGGGGGGTAAAGGGTGAGGTATTTTTGCTGGGCCGGCAGGTATTTGACGTCATACTTTTCAACGTAGGCTTGAGGGTCTCTAACGACGGCGCGTTTTTTACTCTCGACGAAAAGAATATTCAAAAATACCTTCAGGTCAATATAGGGCGCCAGGTCCCGGCGGAAGAGGAAGACGCCTTCAAAGATGACGATGGTTTCGGGTTTGATGTTGTAAGTCCGCTCATTGGTGTAATCATCCGTTTGGAGGTCGAGGGTTTTTAGTTTTAGAGACAACGACTTATCCCTATAAATCGGATTGAGGAATTTATCAATGATAAGGTCAAGGTTAAAGCTTTTATCGTAGTAATTATCAGCCTCATCAGGGCCGGCGTAGCGGATGGCTTTAGGATTGTGAAAATCGTCTATGTGGATGAGCTGGGTGGGGAAGCCTTTTGACTTAAGATATGTTTCCAGAGCTCCAGCAAACATCGTTTTCCCCGCCCCATCTATCCCATTAACGCCAACGATAAAGGGTCTATCTTTTTGTTTATTCTCATTTATCGCATCAAGGATTTTTTCGAAGACGGGCAGGCGTCTATCGAAAATCTGAAGCAGGTCGTCAAACTTATTAATGGTAAGGTCGGCCTGTTTTGGCTCGTCGCCGCCGTAGCCATATAAAGCGCCGATGGGCAGGGCGCCGGTTTCCCGGGCGGCTTCAATATCATGGACTCTATCACCGACGATGGCGGTGCCGGGATTATCAAACAAAGCCTGGATTTTCCGGACTAACTCCGGTTTGGTGAGGTGGTTTTCTTCAATACATTCTACATAGTCGAAGTAGGGCCGGATGTCTAGACTTGACATAACGGCATCAAAGTAAACGATAGCGGCATTGGTATATTGCGCCAGTTTGTAACCCCGCCGGCGCAGGGTGGCGAGGGTTTCCTTAACGCCGGGGTAGGTTTGAGCAAGGTCGCGGAAGACGCCGGTGTATTCATCACGCACCTTTTCACGGACTTGTTCAGGAGAGAGTTGAGAATGGGGCGGAGTAATGAATTCATAGAGGCTGCCCTTGGTGGAGGCAGTGGTGATACCGAAGAATCGGTTGATTTCTTCCGGGGTGAAAGTGACGGGCCAGTTCAATTTATTAAAGGCACGTTTAATACCTTCAAAGACAATGGGCAGGGAGGGGATAATCGTCCCGTCCATGTCAAAGATGATGAGGTTGACGTCGTTGGGATTTATCATAAAGTATTTACCCTCGCAAAAATATAACGTAAGACATGCGTGTGAGGACCTTCGCCGTGGTTTTCGGCATCCTCCATGAGACCTGTTTCTATAATCACCGTTCCTTTAAAGTGCGCCTTCAAGTCGTCATCGCTGAAATAGTGCACTGGGCGACCGGGTTTACTTTCAAAGGTGTTGGGCTCAATTTGAGCGCCCTGGCCAAAGCTCGGCTCTTTTTCAGAAAAGACGGTAAAAAACATCAATCCTTGGTTTTTCAAATGAGCGATGCACTGCCGGATAAAGCGTTTTCTATCATATTCACGAAAAAGGTGCAGCACATTAAAACAGTAAACGGCGTCGAACTTGCCGGGCAAAAAGGACAAATCCAGCACAGAAGACTGATATACCCTGGTCAGCGGGTCGAACTGAAGCGCCATGCCGCAGGCGGCCAGCGAAATTTCTACACCGGTAACCTTAATTCCCGCGGCAGAAAACAACCTGGTATTCCGGCCATAGCCAGACCCCGGCACCAGCAGTTTTTTGACTCCGTTCTTCTTAAAGAGCTCTAAAGCGTAAACGGCGGTGCGACTGGGCGAATCACCCCAGATTTTACCTTCGGCCTGATATCTTTGTTCCCAGTATTCGTTCATCAAGTATGTTTAAGTCTAAAAAGACGGTTTTAACACGATGATTTGGGCTGCAGCCGGTAATTTGCCGGCCTTGAACTCTATCTCACTGTCGACGGAGCGGGTCACATTATTCTTGCCTTTAAGAAAGTCGTCAACGGGGTTGATGGGCATCTGGCTTTTTCCGGTTTTATAGTGCATAGGGAGAATTACTTTTGGTTTAAGTTCATTACAAACCTGCGCGGCAGTAACGGCATCGATGGTGAAAAAACCACCCACCGGAATCATTAAAACGTCCACCTTGCCAATAGCCTGAACCTGTTCGGCATTAAGCTCATGGCCGAGGTCGCCGCAGTGACAGAGGTTAACACCATCCACGGCGAAACAAAAGATAGTATTTTTACCCCGTTGACTGCCACCTAGGTTATCATGACTGGTAACAACGGCTTTAAAGGTAATGCCCTTGACCTCGGCGCTGTCTCTAATGACTTTGGGGCTGCCCTTAACCGCAGCAGAGTTATTGTGGTCGCCGTGCTCGTGGCTGACGGTGACGACATCAGCAGTTTCGTCAATCGCGCTACATCCCATCCCCGGCGCATAGGTATAGGGGTCGGTAACGATTTTTGTGCCGTTATCGGACGTGATTAAGAAAGCAGCATGGGCTAAATATTTTATCTTCATATCAGGACCTCCAGATTATTTTTTGGCCTCTGATAAAACAAAATTTATCAGAGTTCTCACCGGAACGCCACTGGCGCCCTTAACGAGGCAGCCTTTTTCCTTATCGCTAATGGGACCGGTAAGGTCGAGGTGAACCCAGGGGGTTTTACCTACGAACTCTTCAAGGAACTTGGCGGCGGTGATAGCGCCGGCGTAGCGGCCGCCGGTATTCTTGATATCGGCGATGTCGCTCTTAATCATTTCCTTGTAGTCGTCAAACATGGGCATTTGCCAGGCGTTTTCGCCGGCTTGTTTACCGGCAGCGAGAACTTTATCTATAAGCGCCTGGTTGTTGGTGAAAGCGCCGGTGGTAATCGTACCCAGAGCAATCTGGCAGGCGCCGGTCAGGGTGGCGACGTCAATTATTTCTTTGGCGCCGCTTTTAACGGCGTAGCATAAAGCGTCGGCGAGGATGAGGCGTCCCTCGGCGTCGGTGTTAAGAATTTCCATGGTTTTACCGTTCATCGCCTTGATAATGTCCGCTGGCTTTAGGGCCGTCCCGCTGGGGAGATTTTCGGTGGCGGGGACGAAAGCAGTAACGTTGATGGCGGGCTTTAGCTGGGCGACAGCCATGACGGCTGATAATACAGAAGCGCCGCCCGACATATCGTCCTTCATGTCCGCCATATTTTCCGAGGGCTTGATGGATATGCCGCCGGAATCAAAGGTAATGCCCTTGCCCACCAGAGCGATGTCAATGTCTTTAGACTGGCGTCCCTGGTAGGTTAAGATAATAAATTTAGGCGGCTGCTGGCTGCCCTGCGCCACACCAAGGAGTCCACCCATGCCCAGCTCTTTCATTTTTTCTTTATCAAATACCTCAACCTTGAGGGTGTACTTTTTAGCAATCTGGCGGGCGGCTTCGGCCATACGTGTGGGGGTCATAAAGTTGCCCGGCTCGTTCTCCATGTCACGGGCGTAATTAACAGCTTCGGCGATGATTTTGCCGCGGGCGGCGGCTTTTCCTAACGCGGCTTTTTCTTTACCGACGATGGTGAGTGACTTAACCTCACCATTGCCGTTTTCCGGTTTGGTTTGATAACGCTTGAAGGTATAGAGTCCGAGCACAGCGCCCTCGGCCATAGCCTGGACGGCGATGTCGGTTTTAATGCCGTTAACGCCATCGCCGATGACGGCACTGGCGATATCGGCAACACCTTTACCGCGCAGGGCGCGGCAGGCTTCGGCAATCGCGCCGCGGACTTTGGTTAACGTCAAATCGGCCTTTTTGCCGAGTCCCACCACAGCGACGCGGCTGGCGGGGAGTTTGGAGGGGCCAAGCAAAAGAGTAAGTTCGTTGAGTTTGCCTTTAATGTCCCCCTGTTTAATGAGGTTCGCGATAGCGCCATCGAGCTTTTTATCAATGGCGGCAGCGGCGCCTTCGGGGGTTTTAGTTGCTTCAAAATGCGTGACCAGAATGGCTCCGGACTTAATGCCGGTGATATCTCCAACAACTGTTTTAATTTCCATGAAAAATCTCCTTTCAGCGGTTGGCTTCTTTAACAATTTTATCAATCGCCGGGGCAATATCTTTGGAAGTATCCACGGTAAAGTGTCGGCGGTCAATTTCCTCCAATGAGGGTCTCATTTTTTTATAGACCGACCAATCGGCGGTGGAATTATCGCTGTCGCCATTACCATTAGCCCTCCGGTTAAGCCGTTTTTGGACAACTTCCAGCGGGGCTTTCATCTGGACAATGATGAGTCGGGCGTGGAGGCGTTCGGCGATACGATAAAGCCGTTCGCGGTGTTTGCGAGCCAGGTTGGTGGCATCGAGAATGATGGGGATGCCTTTTTGCAGGAAGTTATCCATCAGGCAGTGGATGGTGCGGAAAAGATGGGCGCTTTCTGCGCCGGAGTGAGTGGGGTCGTCAAAAAGCTTTTTGCGGATGACGTCGCTTTCTAAAATAACAAAAGGTAGGCGTTCCGCCAGCCGGCGACAGAAAAAGAATTTGCCGGTGCCGGGAAGCCCGCTAACGATAATAGCAGTGGGCTGGGCTTCGGCATCGGGGAGGTTTTCAAACATATCGGCCAGCCGATGGGTGTCGGCGATTACCTGAAGAGTTTCCACAAACAATAATTATAGTTTGTTTTGGGCGGTTTGGCTAGGTGGGGGGAAAGGCGTGGGGTTTTATTCCTTGTAAAAAGCGACGCCGACCAAGCCCGGCCCGGTATGCACGCCCATAACCGGCGTGAACTCGGTGACGTAGATTTCCGGGCAGTCAAAGCGCGAGGCAATTTTATCTTTTAGATTCGTTGCTTCTTTAAGAGCGTCAGCGTGCATGACGGCGATATGCAGCTTGTTGCCCTGATGGGTAGTCTTTTTGATTAACGACGTAATGCGGTCGATGGCGCCCTTGATTGACTGCGGTAGACCAACCAGATGGGGATTAGCGTGGTCTAAAGTAAAAACCGGTTTAATGCTAAGGACAGAATCGACGATGGCGGCGGCCTGCGGCACACGGCCACTCCGCGCGAGGTAATGCAGAGTATCCAGCGTGGCGAAGAGGTTGACGCGGGACATGATGTTCTGCACTATTTGCTTCACTTCTTTCAATGAACTCCCGGAGGCGGCGGCACGCGCGGCGGCTAAAGCAATGAGGCCCTGCCCGGCGGCGGCGGCGGTAGTGCAGTCCATGACATCTACAACAACATCATCCAATTTGTTTTTGGCCGTTTCCATGGCGGTGCGGGCGGAGTTATACATCGCGCTGAACCTGGAGGGCTCGGTTAAGCAAAGGACATGGGGCGCTTTGCGGCTGGCATTGCGGAAGGCTTCGAAATAGGGGGTGGGGGAAGAGGCAGAGGTCGTCGGCAGGCGTTTTGCCTCACGGAGCATCTCGTAAAATTGGGTTGGGGTGATGTCTATTCCATCGCGATAGGTCTTGTCGTTGATGATGAGGGGAACCGGTACCACTTCAATATCGTACCGGCTTACCTGTTCCGGCGGGATGCAAGCCGTGGTATCCGTAACAATGGCTACCTGCCTCATCTATTTCACCCGGGAGTTTTTTAATCGCCTCTCCAGCAAGGGCGGAACCAACAGTCCTCCCCATAACCCCAATAAAAGCCCGAGGAAGGCAAGATTATTGATGTTGCCGGTGGAATGATAGGCAATCAAGCATAACGTCACCAAGCCGGAAGCTGCCAGCAGGGCAATCCTCAGCCAGCGCTGGCGCACGCGGATGAAAACGGCAATAGTCGCCGCCAAGCCCATAAAGCTTAACCCAATCCAGGGTGAAAACTGATAAAGCTGCTTCAGCGTATCTTCGGAAAATCCACCCGAAGGAGAAACCGCCAGATACCAGCCGATGACTATCGGCATGGGCAACAGCATCAGCGAACTGAAAAGCCAGTCCCTTTTTATCGTAGTAACAATAACCCGGAAGAACCACCAAAGCGCCAGTGGAATATAGACCAGCACGGCCAGGAACGACCAGCCGGGGGGAAGGTAAAGCAATATCACTCCACCGATGCAGACCGGCACTAAAGTGTAGCTCATCCAGGGGAAAATCCAGAATGGTTTACCGTGTGACCAGCCGTATAACGTCGTGGCGAGGACGGC
This sequence comes from uncultured Chloroflexota bacterium, assembly GCA_903915565.1. Lineage (GTDB taxonomy): Bacteria > Chloroflexota > Dehalococcoidia > Dehalococcoidales > RBG-16-60-22 > RBG-13-51-18. Next base: position 10,524 of record CAIWTG010000161.1, on the reverse strand, counting down.
GATAACCAATACCGACAGCCAAGCGGGGTGGTGCCACCAGTCGAGCACAAAAAGCAGTCCGAAAAGGAAATGGGGCAGGGAGGCTAATAAAACGTGTTTCCAGCTGCCCTGACTATAAGCTTCATAAATCTGCCGGGCGATGGATTTGACGTTGCCCATCTGGTTGAGGCATTCCTTGATAGCCTCGGTCTGGGGCAACCCGGCATCGGTGAGTTCTTTAACCTTGTCCTCGATGTGCGCCTCTAGCTCGGTCATGATGATGGTTTCATCGGATAGGTCGAGCCGGGCGTCGGACTTGATACTCTTTAAATAATTATTTAAATCGAGCGTCATTGCCGTGACCCTTATATTCCTTTAGCTTCGGGTTGGAGGATAAGTTTAACTGCCGTAAAGAAGTCTAGCCAGCGGGTTCTTTCTTCGGCCAGTTTGGTTTGACCTTTGGCGGTGATTTGATAGTAACGTCGCTGGCGTCCGTTGGGGAGCATTTCCCATTTGCCGGCGATGAGTCCGATTTTTTCCAGGCGGTGGAGGGCGGGATAAAGCGTACCCTCTTTAAACTTAAAATAACCCTGGCTCCTCAACTCCAACTCTTTAACAATCTGGTAGCCGTACATGGACTGACCTTCCAGCAGGCAAAGCAACAGGGAGTTGGAACTACCTTTAAATAAATCGCGCTTCGGTTCCATATACATCACCTCAATCAACGTTACTACTTAGACATCCTATGTATGTCATAGTATCAGACAGGAGCCAGATTTTCAAGGGGTAAATAAATAACCGGGGCAGCCAATATTGAAAAATGATTTATTTAACGCGAGTAACAGCGACTAAAGCCAGTACGGCGGTGATGGCGCCAAAAACGATGCTGACCCATGAAGAACTGATGAAAGCGCCAAGCAGTACCCAGACACCGAGGGAACAAATTGCGAGACTAAGTAATTTCATTGGTTGACCTCCTGATTTTTTTATTTTGCAGGTATTCCGGCTGCCCCGGCAGGATATACCTAGCGAGACTTAATACATAGACACTCTAGGTATAATAACAATCATGTGGGAATTTGTCAATGAGGCAGGGGAATAACTGGCGATGAATGTACTTGAGGCGGGGTGTATAAAATGATATAGTACGGGGCGGGGGAGTGCCGGAACTGGCAGACGGGCTGGACTTAGGATCCAGTGCAGCAATGCGTGGGGGTTCGAGTCCCCCCTTCCCCACCAGGTCAATTGCGAGTACCAATAACCAAGAGAACACCCCCGAGCAGGGCGAAAACAATAACCAAATAACCTTGAAGGCTGCCTCCATAATTACATCACAGATATTGACGTCTTCCGCAGGGTTCAAATATTTGACAAAGACGAATTACAGGCATTAAAATAACGTTACCTTATTAGTTTTGGTGCAAACTAAAAAAACAGCCGAAACAATTGAACTTTTTCCGATAAAAAGCACCGAATTCCATGTTGAATTTTATTAGCTGTTGTGCTAGGCTAAATTAAATTGCGTATAAAAATTAAAAACATGATTCAAAGGGAGGTGCGTATATGTGAAAAAAGAAGAAAATTTATGGATACACAAATATTATAGAAGGAGAGACAACTAATGTTAAAAAAGGTTCTTAAATTTACAGTACCACTAGCCCTTTGTTTAATCCTTGTTTTAGCATCAATCCTGGTAGCTGGCTGCGGCCCCGCCGGGACCACCGCGACTGAAATCGTCATCGGTGCTACGCGCGATATCACCGGCCCGCAGGCTGGTTTCCAAACGTACGGCACGGCGCCCGTCTACAAAATGTGGATAGAGGAAGTCAACGCGGCCGGCGGCATTGATGTTGGCGGCAAGAAACTCAAGGTAAGACTAATTGAGTACGATGATGCCTCCGACACTTCCGTCGCTGTTAAGAACATTGAAAAGCTGTGCACCCAGGATAAAGTGAACTTCCTGTTTGGGCCTACCGGCACCGCAATGCTTTTCGCTGTGGCACCTATTGCCAACAAATATAAGACACTCATGCTCGGCAGCGAAGGCGGCGCCACCACGATGGAACCGCTGTTGGCTAATATGCCCTATGTCTACTCGGTTTTGAACTACTCCAACCACTTCCAGCTGCCCGTGTTCTGCGACCTTATCGCAGCGAAGGGCGCCAAGACAGTCTATATCTGCTTCATGAACGACCTGCATGGCGCTGAATACAACCTGACGATGCAGAGTGAATGCGGTTTACGTGGCATCCAGGTATTGGAAGCCAAGAGTATTCCGGTGACCATCGCCGATATGGACCCGATCATCAACGAAGCTAAGAGCTTGAATCCTGATGTCTTCTGCATGTTCGCTTATCCGAACCAGAATATCCTTTTCATGCAAACAGCCATGTCGCTCAATTTCAATCCTAAGTGCGTCATCGTCGGCCCCGGCTGTAACTTTGGGTTCTTTAACCTGATGTTCGGCGCTGCTCTTAACGGCGTTTGCGGCGAAGGCGCCTGGAACGCGAAGAGTTCACCCGCGGCGGCTGCCTATGCGCAAAAAATTGAGCCATTGGTTGGCGGCGCGGGCAATATGGACTGGTGGGGCAGCATTGTATACTATGCTGAATACCAGTACTTTGCACAGGCAGTCACCAAAGCTGGAACCCTTGATACCGATGCCATCCTGAAAGTTTTCAGGACTGAACATTTCCAGACGGTAGTGGGTGACTTTTACTGGTCTGTCCAGGGGAACGGCACGGGTGGTGGCTTGTTACCACAAGCATGTTACGTAGGCCAGATTGGCCAGTGGCAGAACGGCATCTTTGAAGTCGTTGACAACGATAGCCATAACACCGCCTCGTTCATCTATCCTAAGGCACCGTGGCCACAGAGCTAAGAGTTTAGTAACAAAGTAAATACAAGGTAATAGAAAGACAAATTGCAGGCTGTCTGGAGGTCATGCCGCGGTTATACCGCTGGTATCCTCTAAAGATACAGAGTATGGCTTTCAGACAGCCTGCTGGTGTTAAAAAAGCAATTATAGCATAATATTGCAGATATTTTAAGATAAAATCATGGATTTATTTTTAAACATCTTCATCGGCGGGTTATTAATCGGCGGTATATATTCGCTGGTTTCCATGGGGTTAAGCCTACAGTATGGTGTGGGTAAAGTATATAACATAGCGCACGGCGAGTTCTTGATGTTCGGCGCTTTTATCACTTACTGGCTGCAGAGCATGGGCGTTAATCCATTGGTTGCCGTAGTTATCAATGCGCCACTTATGTTTATTGTCGGCTTTATCCTGTACCGAACAGTGTTTACAGGCATCAGGGTACGGTCGCCCAATCCGGGGGTTTTTGAGAGCAATGGCATGCTGGCGGCCTTCGGGCTTTATTTTATCGTGCAGAATATTGCAGTTCTTATCTGGGGGTCAACACCGTACAGCTACCAATATTTAAATACCAGCGTGGCCCTTGGCCCTTCAGACTTCCATTTGAACAGGATAATAGCTGCGGTATTTGCCATAGCCATCGGCGTGATATTTTATATATTCCTGGCCAGCACCCGTTCTGGTAAAGCCATCAGGGCAGCCGCCCAGGATACGGCCACGGCCGGATTGATGGGAGTTGACATTAATTTTGTGCTGGCGATGTGCTTCGGCTTTGGCGCCGCCATGGCGGGTATTGCGGGAACACTGATTAGCGTATGTTATCCGATACAGACTACCATGGGTCTGGGATATACCGTCATCGCGACGGTGGTTATCACACTGGGCGGCCTGGGCAGCATCCCCGGCAGTTTTATCGGTGGTTTTATTATAGGCATTATCACCACCGGGGTTGCATACTGGGAGCCAGGTTTAGCCGTGGCGGCATATTATATCATATTCATTATTTTGCTGTTAGTAAGACCTAAAGGTATTATGGGAAGATAGAGAAATGAATTTAAGTAATATTAGTTGGCGAAAGCTTGGTCTGAATGCCGGGGTACCCCTGGTAATCCTGATTGCCTTAATATTCGTGCCATTTTATGGTTCATGGGCGGATTATGGTATTACATTATTTTCCCTTTTCCTGGTCTATATTATTCTGGCGGTAGCTTGGGCGATGTTCACCGGGAGTACAGGGTATCTTTCACTGGCGACAGCGGCATTTTACGGGATAGGCTTTTATGCTGCTGCTTTACTATATCCTGCTGAAGGAGCTCTGGTACCGTTATTTGTCGTTGTCCTTGTCGGTGCCGCCGTCAGTTTTGTCCTGGCTTTTATCGTCGGCGCGATTACGTTAAGATTGAAGGGTATATACTTTGCCATGTTTACCCTCGGCCTGGTATTACTAATGTACCAAGTTGTTAATTATTGGTTAATTTCTGTCTTAGGAATACGCGGTATAGTTGTGGCACTTGAAAGCAACGAGGTTATTTATTATTACCTGGTAGGCATTTTGGTGGTTTCTATTTTGGTTGCCTACTTCATTAAAAGGTCAAAATGGGGATTAGCATTACGAAGCATCGGTGATAATGAAGAAGCGGCGGCACATACCGGCGTTAACGTCACGATGATTAAGATACTGGTCTTTGCCATCAGCGCGGCGTTAATGGGCGCGGTGGGCGTTATTGTGGCGACAAAAACTACTTACGTTGACGCCAACACGGCGTTTAACCCGATGATATCTTTCAGCCCGGCATTGATGGCTATATTCGGAGGGATGGGCAACCTGTACGGCCCAGCCATCGGCGCCACTATCTTTACTTATATCCAAGAAATATTGCAGACAGGCAGTCTGAAGAACTACTATATGCTTATCTTCGGCTTAATTTTAATAGCGACGATTCTATATCTGCCTAGCGGCATGATGGGATTAATCCAGAATCTTTGGAATCGAATAAAGGGAGCAAGACGACGTGCACTTACTAGAGGGTAAAGGGGTTACTATACATTTCGGCGGCCTTGCCGCGGTATCCGACGTTGACTTTTACGTGGATAAGGGCGAGGTAGTGGGTTTAATCGGTCCTAACGGCGCCGGCAAGACAACCCTGTTCAACCTGATATCGGCGGCGCTGCAGCCCAAACCCGGCGAGATATTCTTTAAGGGTAAGAAGATTAGCGGTATGGCGCCTTTTAAAATATGCCGGCTGGGCATCGCCAGGACTTTCCAAACGGTAAAAGTATTCAGCAATTTACCGGTAATTGATAACGTACGGATAGGCGCGCTGTTTGGCGCGCAAAAGCGTTTGAAGGGCAACGTCAACCCCGAAGTTAACGAGCTGATAAAATTCGTCGGACTAACGGAAGTAGCAAATACTCCAGCGAGAGACCTGACACTGGCATACCAGAAGAGAATCGAAGTAGCACGAGCTTTAGCTACCAAGCCGGAAGTTTTGTTACTAGATGAGATGATGGCCGGCCTGAACCCGACGGAACTCACCGAGTCCATGGAGCTGGTCAAGAAGATACAACAGAGGGGCGTCACCGTTGTGATGATAGAGCACGTAATGAGGGCGATTATGGGCATCTGCGACCGGATTATCGTGCTGGATTACGGGAAGAAAATTGCTGAAGGAACACCCAAAGAAATAGCCGGCAGCAAGACAGTTATTGAAGTGTACCTTGGAGTAACCAATGTTGGAAGTAAAAAAGCTTAGCGCCGGTTACGGCAACATACAGATATTGTGGGACGTCAGCCTTAAAGTAAATGAAGGCGAGATTGTCGCCCTCATTGGCGGGAACGGAGCCGGCAAATCGACGCTGGTTCGCACGATAACGGGATTACTGCCCGCAAACTCCGGTACCGTTGAGTTTTTAGGGAAATCAATCGACGGGCTGGAACCACATAAAATCGCCGAACTCGGTATTTCTCATATTCCCGAGGGCAGGAAAATTTTTACCGATATGAGCGTCATGGAAAACCTGGAGATGGGCGCGTATCCTAAAAACGCCTGGAAGAATAAGAAAAATACCTTGAAGAAAGTTTATGAAATGTTCCCCAGGTTGAAAGAAAGAGAAAAACAGCTCGCCAGGACATTCAGCGGCGGCGAGCAACAGATGCTGGCGATGGGGCGGGGATTAATGTCTCAACCAAAACTCTGCATTATCGACGAACCTTCCAACGGCCTGGCACCCATGGTGGTGATGGAAGTTTTTGAAATTATCCAATCAATGCGCAAGCAGGGCATCACTATCCTGCTAATCGAACAGAACGTCAAGCAAACCCTGGAAATTTCGGATAGGGCTTACGTGCTGGAAAACGGACGGATTGTAATGGAAGGCGACTGCGCCACCTGCCTTGCGAGCGAGCATATCAAGAAAGCCTACCTGGGGCTTTAACCTAGTCGATTCGCCGCACTTTTAACCATTCTACGTGTTCTTCAAGGCAGCGCTAATATAAGCCGTGGCGTTTTTTTACTTCGTCAATCAGCTCAATTACACCGCGCGGACTTATTTTGTGCGGCGGCTGCCCCAGCGGGTCGTCAAAAAGTTTTTCTCCGAGCCATAAACTGAAGGTAGTGTTCACGGCGCAGGACAAGACTTTCAGGTTGTAACCCCCCTCCAGGCAAAACACCATTCGTCCGCCACAAAGGTCGGCGGCTATTTGTTGAATGATACGCGCAATATAAAAATATCCGTCCAGCGTCAGCCGCATATTGCTTAAATCGTCAGCCCAGTGGCCGTCATAGCCAGCGGAAACGAGGATGAGTTCCGGTTTAAAGCGCTGCGCTGCCGGGACGACGATTTCATCAAAGGCCTGTTTATATTCAATATCGCCGCAGCCGGCGGGCAGGGGGATATTTATCGCTGTTCCGGCTCCGCTGCCTTGCTCTAGTGCAGAAAGATACCCCGTGCCGGGGAAGAGGGGATACTGGTGCATGGAGATATAAAGCACATAGGGATTATGTGAGAAGGCTTCCTGTGTACCGTTGCCGTGATGCACATCGAAGTCGATAATCAGGACGCGTTCCATTTTATAGGCCTTAAGGGCGTAACTGGCCGCGACGGCGACGTTATTGAAGATACAAAAACCCATAGCGCTGTCATGGGTGGCGTGGTGACCCGGCGGGCGCACCAAGGCATAAGCCGAGGGCACAACTTTTTTCATGACGGCTTCCACCGCGGCGATACTGCCGCCGGCGGCATAGAGCGCCGCTTTGTATGAATCTTTAGACATTACGGTATCGGCGTCCCAGGAACCGCCGCCGCGCTGACAAAATGCCTCAACCCGTGAGATGTAATCCGCCTGATGAATTGCAATAAGTTCTTCCAAAGTTGCCGGGCGGGCTGGTATTAACTTAAGCTGCGCGCGGATGAATTTATTATCAAGGCCGGTAATAACAGCTTCGAGGCGGCGGGCATTTTCCGGATGGTCGCCGGTGTCATGTTCGAGATAAACGGGGTCATAAACGTAGCCGGGAGCCGGCGGGTGTTCGGCACGCTGCGGTTGGTTTTTACCTGACCATGATTCTGGCATCAATAACCCAATAACCCTGTTTTTCCGGCCGGACGTTCACAGGGTTGAGGTCCAGCTCGGTAATTTCCTGTATATCTTCCACCATCGCCGAAACGCGGAGGAGGAGTTCTTGTAAAGCTTTAACGTCGCTGGGCGGAGCGCCGCGGTAACCCGCAAAGAGACTGGACATTTTGACGGAGTTTATCATCTCGGCGGCGTCCAAATCGGTAATCGGGTGAAGTTTTAAAGTAACGTCTTTAATCAGCTCGGCGTAGATGCCTCCGGAACCGAAAAGCATCAGCGGGCCAAAGGAGGGGTCATGCGTAACGCCGACAATGGTCTCAATGCCGCCGGTTATCATGCGCTGAACGGTCACCCCCGCCATTTCCTGCCCGCGCCCGATTTTCTCCAGTTTTTTGGCGATGGCACTATAGGCTTTTTCTACCTCTTCTTCGGAATTAACGTTTAAAACTACACCGCCGACGTCGGTCTTATGGGTAATTGTCGCCGACGCCAGTTTGACCGCCACCGGATAGCCGAGTTTGGTGGCGGCGGTTCGGGCATCTAAAACCGTTGAAGCAAAGGCGATTTTGGACTGACGTATGCCATAATATGAAAGAAGTTTTTCAACTTCTTCCGGCGAAAGCCAGAGCGGCCGTTTGGCGCTGTTCTTAATAACCGTATCGATTAAGTCGCGGGCTTTAGCTTTCTGGATGTCTTTAAATACGGGGATTTTGCCGGTGGGTTTGTTGTGCAGCTCGGCGTATTCGGTGGCGCGCTTCAACGCCTGAATAGCTTCTTCAGGGAAGACGTAGAGGGGGATAAAATGCCCCCTGGTACCCAGCTGGGCGCTTAAGCCTTTCTGGCCGATGAAGCAGCCGAGCAGGGGCTTGTTATAGCGCCAGAAGACGGGCGCAACCTTACGCAGGGCTTCTTCCATTTCTTTAGTTTCAATGACGATAGGCGGGGCGAAAATAGCCAGCACGGCGTCCACATCTTTGTCGGCCGCCAAAATTTTTAAAATACCTTCATATTCCTGCGCGGTAGCGCCGGCGGTGGTGTCAACGGGGTTGCCGACATTAATACCGCGTTTCATTATCGGCCGGATTTTAGCAAAAGTGTCGGCGGAGAGTTCCTGGACTTCCAGTCCATTGCGGCAGGCGGCATCAGCCGCGATAATACCGGGTCCGCCGCCGTTGGTAACGATAACCAGTCTTCTGCCCTTGGGCAACGGCTGGGTGGAAAGCAGGGTAGCCAGGTTAAAGAGCTCTTCTACGGAGTCGACCCGGATAATGCCGGCGTTTTGGAACAGGACATCAGAAGCGACATCCGAGGTCGCCAGCGCGCCGGTATGCGACGAAGCTGCCCTGGCGCCAGCCGCAGTACTGCCGCTTTTTACCGCGACGATGGGCTTTTTGGCGGAGACGCGGCGGGCAATCTTGGCAAATTGGTCAGGGTTGCCGAAGGATTCCAGGTAAAGCAAAATCACTTTAGTAGCCGAGTCCTGCTCCCAGTACTGCAGAAAATCGTTGGGGGAAACATCGGCACGGTTGCCCACGCTGACGAAGGTGGAAATGCCGACGTTAAGATTTTTGGTGTGTTCCAAAATAGTTAAGCCCATGGCACCGCTCTGCGAGAGGAAAGCCACGTTACCGGTGACGGGATATACTTGCGAGAAGGTAGCGTTCATCTTAATATTGGGGTCGGTATTGATAATGCCCATGCAGTTGGGCCCTACCAAGCGCATGCCGTAGCTAAGGGCGATATTCCTTAATTCGTCCTCACGGACAGCGCCCTCGGGGTTTCTTTCTTTAAAACCATCGGAAATCACAATAAGGCCGCGGACACCTTTTTGTCCGCATTCGTCGGCGACTTTATTCACGATAGCCGCCGGCACGGCGATAATCGCCATATCCACCTTGCCGGGGATGTCCAGCACCGAGGGATAGGACTTGACGGAAAGCACAGCCTCGGTATTGGGGTTGACGGGATAAACGATGCCGGAATAGCCGCTCTGTAAAATACAGCGCATCAGCAGGTTGCCGATAGTGCCGGGAGCGCGCGCGGCGCCGATAATCGCCACCGACTTCGGATTAACCAGCGGCTGTAAAGACGCAATCGTGGCAACCTGGTCGCGATAGGTCTCTTTTTTATCAACGGTCTGGGTAAGTTTGATGGGGAAGGTAACCGTATAAACGCCGTCCTGCAGCTCGCTGGAGACATGGAAACCGTAATCCCGGAAAGCCTCCATCATCTGCATATTTTCCGCCAGGACGTTGGCTTCAAAGATAGAAATATCTTTTTCCCTGGCGACATCGGCCAGCGCCTGGATGAGCTTGGTGCCGAGGCCCATGTTCTGGTAGGCGTCCTCAATGGCAAAGGCGACTTCCGCCGAGCGTTTATTGGGGAGGCGGTAATAACGGGCGATAGCGATGATTTTCCTGTCCTGCCCTTTGCCGATTTCGGCCACATAGGCGAAAGAATTATTATAGTCCACCGTGCAGTAACGCAGGGCGTCTTCCCCGGTCATTTCCTTGGGGACGTTATGAAAGCGGAAATACCTGGTCTGTACGCTCAAGCGAGAGAAGAAAGCGAGCCATAGAGGGACATCGCTTTTCTCGATGGGTCGAAGCAGGACACGGTAGCCGTCCCTAAGCAATTCTTCACGACGAAATGGCGAGAGGTCTAGATTGGTGGGTGTATCCGGCATTAATGAAAGTCCCCCTTTCCCGCGCAATAAATTACCGAATCTAAAAAAGTGGGGGAAAAACTGTCTCTATTTATGATACACTTTTAGGCTCGGTGATTCAAGAGAGCGAAAAACCGGCGGCAACCGATGGGGGTAAACGATGGAGGAGGCGCTATGCTTTTTTAGGCCAGGAGTTTTTATAAAGGAGGCAAGCGACTTCGTGTCCCGTTTTATGTTTGGCAAGAACCGGCACGGTTGTCCGGCAATCATCAAACGCCTGGAAACAGCGGGGGTGGAAAACACAGCCGGCGGGCGGATTAATGGGGCTGGGAACCTCGCCTTGCAGGACGATGACTTTACGCTTATTTTCCACGTTGGGGTCGGGAATGGGCACGGCGGAAAGTAACGCCTGGGTGTAAGGGTGG
>CAIWTG010000160.1 GCA_903915565.1 uncultured Chloroflexota bacterium | reverse complement strand
TAAGAAAAGTCCAATTTGTTCAGTCAAGGCTACAGTTACTTGTTTTGTGTAATTAAGCTGGTGATAAACTAAATATTGAGTGCGAATGAAAGCCTAAAAGTTCTACCTTCTGTACACCCCCGCCCACCATATCCCCCCCCCCATCATTAGAAACTTCCCAATGTAGCAATTGTTCAGTAAAAACAAAAGGAGTGGGCTTTTGTTAGCTCACCCCCATCCCTTCTAACATTCAGGTCTAATTAAACGCTTTTCTGCTCTTGCAGTATATGCTGCTGCAGAATATTAAGTAAAATATTGGCGATAATCGGGTCAAACTGTGTGCCGCTGTACCACCGGATTTCTTCAAAAGCTTCCGTGATGGATAACGCCTTTCGGTAAGGGCGGTTGGAAATCATGGCATGATAGGCGTCGGCCAGCGCAATAACCCTGGCACCGATGGGAATATCTGTGCCTTTAACCGTCTGGTCCAACCCGCCGCCGTCAAAATGGTCGTGGTGGTGGGAAATAATGTCCACCACCCTATTGTTCACGAAAGGCTTAACCAGATTCGGGCCGATGACCGCATGGGTCATGATGTGCCGGTATTCGCTGGGGGTCAGCTCGCTCGGTTTATTCAGGATATTCGGGTCAACCGCTATTTTGCCGACGTCATGGAGCAGGGCTGCCCAGTGCAGGTCGTCTATCTCTTCATGATTCATTTTTAGTTGCGCGCCTAGACAGATGGCAATCTCGGCAACCGCCTGCGAATGCCCTGCGGTATAGCTGTCTTTTTCCTCCAGCGCATTAATTAACTTCTGAATCGGCTCGAAGAAAAAGCGCCGCGGCTCATTCTGGTTTTCTTCAATTTCCTTGGTTAAACCCATAAAGTAGTTGCGGATGTCCAGCGCTACGCGTCGCTTATCCACCGTGCCGCTAACGCTCGCCAGCACCTGCTCAAAGCGAAACGGCTTACTGATATAGTCCTGCGCGCCATCCTGGATGCACTTGGCGATTACTTTGGGGTCGGATATGCCGCTGGCCATGATTACCGCCGTTTCCGGGTAGTTTTTAGTAATTTCCGGCAATACTTCGGTGCCCGCTTTGCCCGGCATATTAATGTCCATAATCACCAGGTCGCTGGGCTTCTTCCCGAGCTTTTCTAACGCCTGGTCGCCATCTGCTGCTTCATCGCATACATAGCCACGCATCCCCAGTCCCCTGGAGAGGAGGTTGCGTATCGCTTCTTCGTCATCAACCAGTAGTATTTTTTCTTTTGGCTCGGTCATTTCCCCGCCTTCAGCCATAACTTGGCCGACTTTATGCTGGTATTTTAGGGGAAATTGGCTAAACAACCCGTTAATATCGTTCGCCGGCGTATAAACAAAAAGTAAAGATTATCCGGTGAACAAAATGAAGCTGAAGAAAGACGTTGGGGAAATTGGTATTTAGCGACTATTTGAGCGTTACGGCGCCGAGCTTGCTGTAGATGGGCCCTTCCGGGGTTAGCTGGCTTTTCATGAGGTTGATTGACGTTACGGTGATTATGTGTTTGCCTTCGAAACTATTTGCGGAAATAACCTGCCCCAGCTTTTGCCGCTCTTCTGGGCGGCAGTAATCGCGCACGCGGCCAAGCGTTAGATGAGGGGTAAAGGGGCGGTTTTCCGGTAGGAATCCCAGCGGCTTTAGACCGGCTTCGATGTTTTTCTGGATTTGCCCCAGTTTTTCCATTTCCCCGTAAAGCCCCACCCAGATTATCTGGATGCGGTTCATGTTGGGGAATACCCCCAGCCCCTTCACTTCGATATCAAACGGTTTCGAGCCTTTAATGGCTTCTTCCAACGCGCCGATAATTTTAGCCGGACTGTCCGCGTCAATATCCCCGAGGAATTTAAGCGTGAGGTGTATGTTGGCGGGGTCAACCCATCTTACCGGTAAATTGCCGGCCGACTTTATTTTCCGCTGTACCTCAGCCAGCGCCTGCTTTACTTCCGCGGGCAGTTCGATGGCGATAAATGACCGTATCTTTTCCATGGTCGCTAGATTCCCAGCAGGCGTCGCGCGTTGCCGCACAAAATTTCTTCCTTATTTTCCTCCGGCAAATCGGCGGCTTTTATTTCGTTATACACCCTTGACTGCGCTATTACAGGGAAGTCGCTTCCAAAGAGAATCCTGTCCGCTCCAATTAGCTGGCTGACCTGCAGGTATATTTCCGGCCTATATAGATATGGCGATATCGCTGTATCAAAGTACACGTTTTCCAGCGCCTCGCGTCCTTCCGGCATTAAAGCGTAGAAAGGCAGTCCTCCACCCCAGTGCGCGCAAACCACCGGCATGTCTTTGAAATGGGAGATGAAGTTATAGAGTAAATCCGGCTTGGCTTTTCCCTTGCCGGGATATTGATGCCCCACGGGCTCGGTGGCATGAGTCAGGACGACTAATTTATATTTACGTGTAATGTCCGTAAATGGCTTGATGACGTTTTCCTTGGTATAATCCAGCGGTAGAGTATCCGGTCGCAGTTCGCCTACCCCCCTTATCCCCCCACCTATACAGCGCTCTATTTCTTTCAAAGAAGCGTTATCGGTATAAGCGCTGACGGCGCAAAAACCGATTAGCCGTTTGGGATGTTTGGCGACTGATTCCAGGATATAGTCATTAGTCTGGACGCAAAACTCGTGCGTTGTCCACTGGTAATTGACGACGACGGAAATATCAACCCCATCCTTATCCATGCTGGCAATGAGGTCTTCAGCGGTGGCAATCTTGACTTTATCGCCGGAATAAATCTGGGCAAAAGCGGCATCCTGCAAGGCATACTGGCTGCGGTTGTTTTTTATCCGTGGCGGCAATATATGCGTGTGGAAATCAATTATCATCTCAAACCACAAACCCGCAGCTTTAACAGAATTGGGTTATTATTTTTTCTCGGGTGCCTTCCTGTCGGCAGGAGCCTTCTTATCAGCCGGTGCTTTCTGTCCGGCCGGTGCTTTCTGCCCGGCCGGTGCTTTCTGTCCGGCCGGCGCTTTCTTGTCGGTTGCTGCTCCGGCTTCCCCTTCCGGTTTTTCTTCAGCGCCTTCAGCGCCCTCTTCACCCTCGGCGGCAACTTCGCCTTCAACCGCGGCAACCACCGGTTTCTCTTCTTCAACCTTGATGGTGATTTCGGAGACCTTGACTACCAATAATTCCGGGTCGTCGTGGACGAGAATTTCCGGGTCGAGGTGAATATCTTTGATAAAAATAGACTGGTCCAGTTCGGCCAGCACGCTAATGTCAACTTCAATTTGCGGCGGTACTTTTTCCGGTAAACACTCCAAACTCAAGACCGTCGTGCCGTGGGAAAGGATGCGTCCCTTGCCTTTTAATGCCGGGGCTTCGCCAATGAGGACGATGGGCACGTCCATGGTCATCTTCTCGCCCTTCCTCACCTGGTAAAAATCTACATGGAGGAGTTCGCGGGTCAGCGCGTCCTTCTGAATTTCGCGCAAGAAGACGTTTTTCGGCTCTTTGTCGCCTTCAACATTAAGGGCGATAAGCCGCGTGGTCCCGGCGCGCGCTACGATTTTCTTAAGCTCAACCGTATCGCATTGAAGAGCTAATGATTCTAAACTATGTCCAAAGAGATGTGCCGGTGTGATGCCCTGATGGCG
>CAIWTG010000159.1 GCA_903915565.1 uncultured Chloroflexota bacterium | reverse complement strand
CGATAATGCTGACGGCTTTTTGCGTGGCCTCAGCATCATTTGAGCCGATGGTTATGGTGCCGTCATCGGCAACATCAATGGTTGTCTTGGTAGATTCGATAATCGAGCGGATGGTCTTGCCGCCGGTGCCGATAACCGCCCCGATTTTACTCTGGTCGATTTTTATCTTAGTCATGCGCGGGGCGTATTTGGAAACATCCGCGCGCGGGGTGGTAATAGCCTGGCTCATTTTATCTAAAATGAAAGCGCGGGCATCCTTGGCCTGGTTAAGAGTTTTTTCCACAATCTCCAGGGTAATGCCCTTTAGTTTGGTATCCATTTGAATGGCAGTAATGCCGTCGCTGGTGCCGGCGATTTTGAAGTCCATGTCGCCGTTAAAGTCCTCGATGCCCTCAATATCCGTCAACACGGCGAACTTGCCGTTATCATCGGTAACCAGCCCCATGGCAATACCAGCCACGGCTTTTTTAACGGGTACACCGGCGTCCATCAAAGAAAGGCTGCCGGCGCAGACGCTAGCCATCGAGGTGCTGCCGGAAGAGCTTAAAACCTCCGAGACGAGGCGGATGGTGTATGGGAAGTCATCGGCGGAGGGGAGGACGGGTATTAAAGCGCGCTCGGCTAGGGCGCCGTGCCCGATTTCCCGCCGTCCGGGTGAACCGACGCGCCGGACCTCGCCGGTAGAGAAGCCGGGGAAGTTATAATGATGGATAAAGCGTTTGCTATCCTCGATGCCCAGGCCATCCAGCATTTGTTCCTGGCGGGCAGAGCCAAGCGTGGTAATGGACATCACCTGGGTCTGGCCGCGGGTGAACATGCCGGAGCCGTGGGTACGCGGTAGCATTCCGACCTCGCAGGCGAGGGGACGGATTTCTGTTAAGTTACGTCCGCTGATGCGTTTACCCTGTTCTAGAACATTGGTGCGGACAGCTTTTTTCACTTTCGTATCAACAATAGAGGCGATTTCGCTCTCCGATAGCTCTTCATTCGAGTTACGGGACATGAGGTCTTTAACCATGGTATCAAGCATTTGCTCACGGACGTTTTTATCCGTCTGTTTCAAGACCTGCGCCAGTTCTTCGTCAATTTTATGAGTCAACGCTTCGACGGCTTCGCTATTGACCTTTTCTTCCGGCACCGGTATCTTGGGTTTGCCAGCTAAATTGACCAGCTCTTCCTGAATTTTTATAATTGCCTGGTTAGCTTCGTGGGCGAAGGTAATGCCTTTAAGGACGATATCTTCGGCGACCTCTTTGGCGCCAGCTTCTACCATGATAATTTTATCTTTGGTACTCACAACAATAAGGTCGAGCTGGCTTTCATCAAACTGCGCCATCTTGGGGTTGAGGACCAGCTCGCCGTTGATGTAGCCGACGTTAACCGTGCCCACCGGACCATCAAACGGTATCTCGGACAATGCCAACACGGTTGAGGAGCCGATAATGGAAAGCATATCCGGGTCGTTTTCCTGGTCAGTGGAAAGGACGGTGGTGACAATCTGAATTTCCGAGTGCCAGCTCTTGGGGAGGAGCGGACGAATAGGTCGGTCGGTCATGCGACAGGCAAGGGTAGCTGCTTCGCTGGGGCGCCCCTCGCGGCGGATAAAGCCACCGGGTATCTTGCCGGCAGCGTAAAGCCGCTCTTCGTAATCAATAGTCAGGGGCAGGAAATCCACCCCTTCTCTAGGTACTTTATTAAAACAGACGGTGACCAGAACTACCGTATCGCCATAGCGAACGGTAACGGCGGCATTGGCCTGTTGGGCAAGTTTGCCCGTCTCAATAGTTAATTCACGACCAGCAATATTACAATGAACAGATTGAATTGCCAAAGGAATACTCCCTCCAACCAAACGGCTTTATTTGCGTAATCCCAGCTTTTTAATGAGTTTGTTATACCGGTCAACATCTTCCCGGCTGAGATACGATAAAAGCCTCCGCCGCTGCCCTACGAGTTTAAGCAGACCACGCTGGGTGTGGTGGTCCTTGCGATTGGTCGCCATGTGGGTGGTGAGTTGAGTAATCCGCTCGGTGAGCAGAGCTACCTGTACTTCGGTCGAACCAGTATCGCCTTCCTTGGCCTGATAGGCCGTGATGGTTTCTTTCTTTTCTACTTTGTCCAACTTAAACCTCTACAGACTTTATGTTGATTATTTATATTACGAGCAAATTATAACATAATATTTTGGGGAAGTAAATTCAGGGAAGGGGGATATACATTAAAAATATACCTGATGCCTTACCCCCTTTTCCCCTCTCCAAACCATATAAAGAGGATATCCTTGATTTTTCTGTTTGGAGAGGGAGAATAATACTTATAAAAGGGGACTCCGTCCCCTCTTTTACACCCCTACGAGGGAAAAGGGGGTTAAGTAATTCGAACATTTGCCCGTTGTTAAAATCCGCCTCCTATCTCCCTTTATAAAGGGGGACGATAGAGTAGTGTAAATTGACTTATTGGCGACATATCTATTTGCCCCTCCTCCACCACTCCTCTATAATTAAAGTGAGAACATATGCACGAAGCTAGTATCACAGAAAGCATGCTGTCGTTGGCGCTGGAAAAAGCCCGAGAGGCTAAAGCCGCCAAGGTTACCGGCATTAACCTGGTGGTGGGCGAGCTTGCCGGTGTGGTGCCGGATTGCGTGCAGTTCTATTTTGACGTTATCAGCAAAAATACGATGGCGGAAGGAGCCAGGCTCAATTTTGAGATTAAACCGACGCAGATTAAGTGCCGTAAGTGCGGTAACGTCTTTACGCCGGCCGACCATAAATGGGAGTGCCCGAAATGCGGCGATTCCAACGTCGAGATAGCGTCCGGGCGGGAATGCTATATGGAAAGTATCGAGGTGGAGTAATGAGTATAAAAGTTATTCAGGTAGGCGAAAAAATCCTCGGCAAGAACGAAGATAAAGCCGCAGAAAACAAAAAACGACTGGACGGACGTAAAATCCTTACCGTCAACATTATGTCGTCGCCCGGGGCGGGCAAGACCAGCCTGATTTTAAGTACGATAAAACAGTTAAGCAAGAAATACAAAATAGCCGTGATTGAAGGCGACGTCGCCTCCAGTGTGGACGCCGAAAAAGTTAACGCGGTGGGCGCGCCGGTGGTGCAGATAAATACTCAAGGCGGCTGCCACCTGGACGCTTTTATGGTGGAGGAAGGACTGGACAACCTGCCGCTGGACAAGGTTGACCTGCTGTTCATTGAGAACGTCGGCAACCTGATTTGCCCCAACAACTACCTGCTGGGCGAGGACATCCGGCTCATGATTGCCAGTCTGCCCGAGGGCGACGATAAGCCTTATAAATATCCCGCCATGTTCGCCGACAGCGACGTAGTGATTTTAAACAAGACCGACCTCCAGCCTTACCTCGATTTTAAAGAAAAAGCGTTCCGGCAGGTGGTGGACGGGCTAAATCCGGATGTCATCATCTTCCCGGTCTCATGTAAGACAGGGGTGGGGATGCAAGAGTGGTTCACTTGGCTGGAAGGTAAGATAAAAGAGAAGAAGGGGTAAAATCCCCCATGTGCGGGAATGACAGGGATGAAAAGCAAAAATAGGGATTCTCACGTCCTTCTGCGGAAGGACTCAGAATGACAAAAAGGTTATGGTAAAAACGAGTACAATCAGTCTTTCAAGCATCAGCGTGCGGGGGGTGGTGCAGGGGGTAGGCTTCCGTCCGTTCGTCTTTCAGCTGGCTAAACGGCATAACCTGCGGGGGTGGGTGCGCAATACCTCGGAGGACGTGCAGATAGCGGTGGAAGGGGAGGCTAAAAACATCGAGCAATTCGCTAAAGACTTGCGCGGTCAGGCGCCACCGATGTCGCACATAGAGGGGATTGAGGTGGCGCGCGGTACGCCGAAAAACTATAACGGGTTTGAAATCCGTAAAAGCGTTACCGAGTCGGGGAAATATCAGCTTGTCTCGCCGGATATTGCCACCTGCCCGGATTGCCTTAAAGAAATCTTCGACCCCAAAGACCGGCGATACCGCTATCCATTTACCAACTGCACCAATTGCGGCCCGCGCTTTACGATTATTAAAGATATCCCCTACGACCGCCCCAACACCACGATGGGGAGCTTTAAGATGTGCCCGGCTTGCCGGAAAGAATACGACGACCCGCTGATCCGGCGATTTCACGCCCAACCCAACGCCTGCCCGGTGTGCGGGCCAAAACTAGAACTGGTGGACGCCAAAGGTAAAATAGTTGTTGGCGATGATGTGTCAAAAAAGACGGCTGAACTTTTGAAAGAGGGAAAAATCGTCGCGGTAAAGGGGTTGGGGGGCTTTTTACTGGCCTGCGACGCCACTAATGAAAAAACCGTCAACCGCCTGCGCCAGCGCAAGAACCGCCCCGCCAAACCCCTGGCAGTAATGATGTCTGACATTGATGAAATAAGGCGACATTGCGAACTTAATAAGGCTGAAGAAAATTTGTTAAAGTCGCCGGGGAGTCCGATTGTCCTGGTGAAATGGAAAAGCGAATCCACGATAACTAAAGCGGTGGCGCCGGGGCTAAAGCACCTCGGCGTAATGCTCCCCTATACTCCCCTCCACCACCTCCTTTTACGCGATGTCTGGCTGCCGCTAGTAATGACGTCGGGCAACTTAAGCGAGGAGCCAATCGCCAAGGACAACGACGAGGCATTAAGACGGCTGGGCAGCATTGCCGACCACTTTTTAATGCACAACCGCGACATCCACGCCCGCTATGACGACTCGGTGATGATTGTAGAAAGAGACATACCGCGCTTTGCCCGTCGCGCCCGCGGCTACGCCCCTTATCCCATCCACCTCCCCTATCAGAGCCGGCAGATATTGGGGTGCGGGGCGGAGGAAAAGAACACTTTTTGTCTGACGCGGGACAATTACGCATTCGTCAGCCAGCACATCGGGGACATGGAAAACCTAGAAACGCTGGAACATTATGTCAACACGATTGGGCTTTATAAAAAGCTATTCAGGATTGAACCAAAGATTATCGCCTATGACATGCACCCAGAATACCTCCCTACCAAGTACGGCAAAGAGCTGGCGGCAAATTCGAGACTAAAGCTTTTCCCCGTGCAGCACCACCACGCGCATATCGTTAGCTGTATGGTGGATAACGGCGTCAAGGGTTCCGTCATCGGGGTAGCGCTGGACGGCACAGGCTACGGCACGGACGGCAATATCTGGGGTGGGGAATTTATGGTGGCGGACTATAAAGGCTTCAAGCGGGCGGCGCACCTGGAATACCTCCCGCTGGCGGGGGGCGCTTTAGCGATTAAGAAACCCTACCGCACCGCTATTGGCTATCTGACCGCGCTGGGGATAGAGTTGGATAGAAATTTACCTTTATTCAAAGAGGTGAATAAAGGAGAAATCGCCATTATTAAGAATCAGGTGGAAAAAGGATTTAACGCGCCACTGACCTCCAGCATGGGACGCCTTTTTGACGCTGCGGCAGCGCTTTGCGGGGTGCGGGGGGTTATCGAGTACGAAGCCCAGGCAGCCATCGAGCTAGAAATGGCGGCTGATGAAGCGCCCGACGAAAAAGGCGTTTATCCATTTTCATATGAGAAACAAGCCGACGTAAATATTATCAAGGTCGCAGATTTGTTAAAAGCCATGATTAAAGATATTTTAAACGACACACCTCAAGCGGTTGTTGCCGCCCGATTTCACAATACCATCGCGCGAATGATATTGGAGACCTGCCAGAAAATCGCCAAAGAAAGCGGCATAAAGCGGGCGGCTTTGAGCGGCGGGGTATTTCAAAATCGGTTGCTCTTAAGAAAAGCCGTGCCCCTGCTTGAGTCGGCGGGCTTTGAGGTATATACTCACCGACAGGTGCCCTGTAACGATGGGGGAATTTCGCTGGGACAAGTGGTAATTGCTAATTTTTCGGAGGGTGAATAATGACAAAAACGACTTTAGGACAACAACCAATGCCATTGATATGGCCGCATCCAACGGTGCTTGTGGGGGCAATAACCGACGGCCAAGCGGACTTTGCGGCGGTAGCCTGGACGGGCGTGGCAGCGAGTAATCCGGCGGCTGTCACTATTGCTTTACAGCCCCACCGCCACAGCCTCAAAGGCATTTACCAGAACCATACTTTTTCCGTCAACATCCCCTCGGTTGACCTCGTTAAGGAAACGGATTATTGCGGGATGGTTTCCGGGAGAGACACCGATAAAGTTAAGGACTGTAAATTCGAAGTATTTTACGGAAATATAAAGACAGCGCCGCTCATCGAGCAGTGCCCCATTAACCTGGAATGCGAGGCGATGCACTTCCTGAATCTGGGGAGTCATATCCTCGTCGTGGGCAAGGTGGTAGAAACACACATCAGCGAAGAATGCCTCACAGACGGTAAGCCGGATATCACTAAAGTAAAGCCCTTCGCTTTCGGGCCGATGAAATATCACGTCATCGGCGAGGCCTTTGCCGACGCATTCAAGGTCGGGTGGGAAATTAAACCGAAAGCCAAGAAGTAAGAGGTAACCATTATGTGTTTAGCCGTACCGGCACTAATCAAGTCAATTAAAGGTCAGCAAGCCGTCGCTGACATCGATGGCGTAACGCGGGAAATCAGCCTGCAGCTAACGCCGGAAGCAAAGGTGGGCGATTACGTCCTACTACACACCGGCTATGCCATCAGCATCATTGACGCGGAGGAGGCGAATGAAACGCTTAAGCTTTTAAGAGAGGTGGCGG
>CAIWTG010000158.1 GCA_903915565.1 uncultured Chloroflexota bacterium | reverse complement strand
TATAATGCCCTAAAACTTCCCGGTGGCCTGTCGCGTCAGACTTGAGTGTATTTATCTCATAGAGCCGCTTGGTGAATCCGAGGAACAACGCCAGCACAAAAACTATGTGGAGCTTATGCTGGACGACCAGACCACGCCGCAGCAACTGGTAAAGTATTTAGTAGGCCGCGGCATCACTATTAAACGTTTTGAAATTGCTAAACCGCCACTGAATGAAATATTCATCAAGGTTGTGGGTAAAAAAGATGAATAAAGCCTTACTAGTATTCAAACACGAATTCAAGGGCATGATGACCCGCAGAGGGTTTATCATCATGACCTTTATTGTGCCGCTGGCGTTTTTTCTCATCATCGCGGTATCTCATGTAATAACGGGCGCATTCGCCCCCTCGGGCGAAATAACCAAAATAGGCTTTGTGGATAATACGGGCGGCTTTACCAAATACAACGACCAGGGAAGCATTTACCTGGCGCCATTTACTACTACGGATGACGCCAATAAAGCGCTTATAAAAAACGATGTTAAAGCATATATAGTAATCGGGTCGTCATATTACACCACTAACGTCATCAATTACTATACCCTGGAAAAGCAGCTTGTCCCCCCGACGGAAATTGTCACCGCGATCAAGCATTTTATGACCAGCAACATGCTGGAAGGGAAATTATCGCCATCCGAGATTCAACTGGTTAATGGGTCGCTTGGCGTTGTCTCCATCCGGCTGACGGATACCGGTGTTGTTTCAACGGAGCAGGGCGGTGTGGGCGACCTGATACTCCCGATGGTTTTCGCCGTGTTATTGTATATTGCGATTGTGTTTTCTTCTTCGTACCTTATCCAGGGTCTGGGTGATGAAAAAGAGAACCGCCTTATCGAGGTGCTGTTGTCGTCCGTATCTACCAGACAACTAATAATCGGTAAAGTCCTGGGGATGGGCGCCGCCGGTTTGATATCGGTATTGGTCTGGCTGGTGTGTACCCCCTTCCTGCTGAATTACGCGTCTTCGTCTATCGGGGGCATTTTAAGCTCAATACATCTCTCTCCCGGCTTCCTCTTGATGTGTCTCGTTTATTTCTTGCTGGGATATCTGCTGTTTGCTGTCATTTCTACCTGTATCGGCGCTATCACCCCTTCCGCCCGGGAAGGGCAGCAGCTGGCTACTATATTTACGCTGATGGCGGCCGTGCCGCTCTGGTTCTCATCGTTAATAATCATGTACCCCAACAGCCCCGTCTGTGTTTTCCTGACGATATTCCCGGTAACCGCCCCGGTGACACTGATAGCCCGGTTAGGCTCTACAGATGTTCCCGTCTGGCAGATTCTGGTTAGCGTTGCGGTTTTGTTGGTTACCATCACCGTCGGGCTGCTAGTGACGGTAAAAATCGTTCGGACATTCCTACTGATGTACGGTAAAAGGCCAAGCCTGAGTGTAATTCTCCGCAGCTTAAAAAGCGGCTAGAAGTCTAACAGAGCGGCAATTCTATCAGTAATGTGTTCTCTTCCGGGGTTAAGGTGCGGCTTTCTCAATCTCCACTTTAGAACCGTTTTTGAGGTTGTAGGTGGTGGCGAAATTGCCACGGTTAATAGAAAGCTGGAAAGTCCCCAGCGAGTTTACTAAACATACAACATCGCCCTTTGGCACGGCGCTATACCCCACCCCCACTACCGCCTTAACGCTTTGACCGGCAATCGTGATGAGGATACTATCACCCACCGCTA
>CAIWTG010000157.1 GCA_903915565.1 uncultured Chloroflexota bacterium | reverse complement strand
TATTCGGTCGCGGTGACTCCCGCGATACCACAGTATACGCTGGTCTCCACGGGCACTTTTAAAAACGTAACACGGAGGATAACTTTCGTCGCGAGACAATCCTACTTTTTCGTTTATGAATACCTAAGTAATAGCGAGGACTCTTTCTTCTGGGGCAGCCCCATATGGTTCGTTACAGGTGACATGCTGGATGGCGATGTGCGCTCAAACGACCAGTTTAATATATCAGGAAATCCCATCTTTAAGGGAGCCGTCACCAGCTCGGCTTCCAGCATCAACTATAACCACGGCGGGCCGCCTGATGATAACCCTGATTTTGAGTCCTCGGTCACGTTCAATGCTCCTACTGTGCAGATGCCCAACCAGGCGGACATTGTGAATCAGATAAAGGGTGCCGCCACCTCTACGTATAAATTCAATGGCAACACTATTATTACCTTGTTATCCAATGGGACGATGAATGTTAAGGTCGGCAATAATTCTACGACGAATCTTCCGCTTCCGGCCAATGGGGCCGCCTATGTGACGGGCGGAACAGTTAATGTGTCCGGTATAATAAAAGGCAATCTTAATATTGGCTCGGACAGCGATATATACATCACTAACAGCATTCTTTATAATACCGATCCACGGACAAACTCCGCTTCTACAGATCTGTTAAGCCTTGCTTCTGGGGGCAATGTCTATGTCAGTCAGAACGCGCCTAACAACGTTGAGATAGACGCTTATCTTTTAGCGTATCAATCTTTCGGCGTGCAAAATTATGATTCGATTGCGGCTAAAGGCACTCTTACATTATACGGCGGGGTAACCCAGAACACCAGGGGGGGAGTCGGGACGTTCAATTCCAATACGAATCAGAAGGTTTCCGGCTACACAAAGAATTACGTTTATGACACAAGGATGAAGACTGTAGCGCCCACATATTTCCCGCCGTTGCGGGACAGTTCTAACAGGATAATCTTTAGCAAAGTTTCCTGGTCGGAATCTTAAGAGGAGCAAGATGAGAGTGAATGTTAAAAAAGTCATGATAATAGCGGCAGTTGCCATTCTGATATTATTGTCAGCAGCGTTACTTTTTTTCATGGCGCTAATAAACCAGAACGTGAGCGCGCCGATACAATCTCGGTCTCCGAGTGCGCAGGCGGCAGCACCTAATCCGGGTTATTCCATACCGGCGAATACGATGCCGAGCGGTGCAGAGATCGAAGCGAATATAAAGAAGACGCAAGACGAGCGCGCCGAAATAAAAAAGATGTCCGAACTAATTGCGGCGGAAGATGCCGCGAGGCGTCAGGAGATTCGCCAGCAGCTTGAGGCCGCGGCAGCTGCTCCCGAAGCTGCTACCATTATAGATACAACAGCTAAAACAGAAGCCTCTACCTCCTCGCAAAAAGTCGTAGTCAATAATAATCCTACGCGGGAAGAGCGCAAGGCCATGCAGATCCGCGGCATTGTCGCTTACTAAAAGATACTCCGGCGAAATTTTATGAAATCTAATCTA
>CAIWTG010000156.1 GCA_903915565.1 uncultured Chloroflexota bacterium | reverse complement strand
CCTGGAAACCGGCGAAGCTAAAAGCCGCTCCAGCGTACCCAGTGTGCGCTCTCGTAAAAAACTGATGCCGGTGATTAAAAAGCCGAAGAACAATATCATTGTTGCCAGTATCCCCGGCGAAGCCGCATTCAACGATGCTTTATCTGTAATGCTGAAACCGGCGATGGTGGCAATAACCAGAGGCACGATGAGTATCAGGGCGATAGTGCGGCGGTCGCGCACAACCTGCAGCATTACCCGGCGGGCGATTACGAAAGTATTACTGGACATTATTCTTCACCCCTTCCTGGCGGATAAAGTAGAGGAAGGCATCCTCCAGAGTTGCATCTTTTTTACCGGTGGCATTACAGAGTTCTAGCGGTGTTCCTTGCGCCACCACCTTGCCCAGCCGCATAAAAGCCAGCTTTTCGCAATGGGCTGCGTCGTCAAAGGTGTGGCTGGAGATAATCAGGGTATGGCCGGCTTTGGTCAGGTTGGTAAAGTATTCCCAGAAATGAACTCTTAGCTCCGGGTCGAGTCCAACCGTCGGCTCATCGAGGAAAATCAGCGGGGGCTGATGCACAATAGCGCAGGCGAGGCTGACGCGCTGCTTCATACCGCCGCTCAAGTTGATAATCTGGGTATTACGTTTTTCCCACAGGTCAACCACTTTGATTGTCTCGTCTACGTGCTGACGCCGCACTTTAAAGTTTTTAAGTCCGTAAATCCGCGCAAAAAAATCGATGTTCTGCGCCACTGAAAGCTCGGAATATAGCGAGGGGAGCTGGGGCATATAGCCGATGTTTTTCGCCATCGAGCGTGTTGGCGCCTTGCCGAGACTCAGGACATTACCCTCTGCGGGCTTAAGCAGCCCCACCATCAATCGGATTAAAGTGGTTTTCCCCGCCCCGTTGGGCCCCAGCAGTCCGTAGCTGGTGCCGGATTCTATCTGCATTGTCATGTTGTCAATGACTCTTAATTTGCCGTAATTAAAACTGAGGTTATTGACGGCAATAGCGGCGTCTTTCATTTAACATCCTCCTTTTCTCCTTTGAGCAGCCCGTGGAGCAGCAGGTTGGCGATATCTTCGGCAATTTTTCCTTTTTCGATCTTATTTAGCGGACTCATCCTGCCTTCGGTTGCCCGGAACATTAAAAAGCCCATTATCATGCCGCCTACTGCTCTTACCGCCACCGCCGGCTCCATACGGCGGAATTTTCCGGTGGCCATCATCATTTTGTAGCCAACCTCCAGGTTGTTTAAAAAAGGCTGGAGGAATTCCTTTACCCAGAGCTCTTTTATCTCGGGGTCATGCCATATTTCTCCAATCAGGGGTGGAATTCGGGCAAAGGCTTCATTTGTTGCTAAGTCCAGCCTTTCTTTCAATAAACTCCTGAAGACCTCATTAATATCGCCATTAGGTAATTTATCGATGAGTTTGAGCAGGGGAGGGGTAATGATGAAGTCTTTAATGATGGCGATGAATAGTTCTCGCTTGCTGGGATAGTAAAGGTAGAGTGTACCGGCGGCCACTTTGGCTTTCTGGGCGATTTCCGGCATAGTAGCGGAGCCATAGCCTTTCTCCACGAAGACATCCAGCGCCGCCTTGAGTATCTCCCCCCGGCGTTTTCCCACATCCTGTTTTTTCCTCGGTTTTTTCGCTGCCATAGCTCACCTCAACAACTGAATGAACGTTCATTCATATTATAAATATAAAGAGGCAGTTTGTCAAGGGGGTGGGAGGATTTTATAAGTAACGCTTTCCCGATCTACTCAATATTTGGCTAGTGGTTGATCAACAAAGCCTAAAAATAATACTGTGCATTTCTCAACCAAAGGTCATAATCCTCACAAAATTTACAGGATAGTTGAATACGCTGACTTTCTCCAGCACTGTTTTTCTGATGACTATAGTCAATGTGGGGACAAAATTAAGAAACAGTAGTTTGGTTAAGGAGGCACCGGTGAGTATTACTCATTGCCATTAGCTGACGGAATGATTTTTGTTTTTTACTATCGCTCTTCGATATACCTGTTCAATTTGTTTGGCTATTTTGGTCCAATTAAAATGTTCCCGTACTAACGCCTTGCCATTTTGGCCAAACCGCTTTCTTAATCCCTCGTCAGCTAATAAAGTACCCAATGCCTGTGTTAATGGTTCTTTTTCATAGGGGACGACCAGCCCAGCTTTATCTTTAATAACATCGGCTATCCCACAGCGGTTGGTGACGATGACCGGTGTGCCGCAGGCTAATGCTTCAAGAATGCTGATGCCGAATATCTCGTAAGACGAAGTCAGGGCATAAACGTCGGCGTCAACGTAAGCCTCCAGTTTGTCTTCATCATATAGCGCACCGGGGAAGAGCACTTTTCCCACCAGTCCCAATCGCTCGGTCAGGCTTTTTAAGGCAGAGAGGTAACCGTCATCCGGGCCTGCCACCACCAGTCGCGCATCGTCAAAGTCCTTGGCGATATCGGCGAAGGCATTAATCAGTAAATCGATACCCTTGATTTTATGCAGCCGCCCCAGGAAAAGAATCACCTTTTGTTTATTCCCCAGCCCGTGCTTTTGTCGGAACTTGCCGCGCGGTGGCAGTTTTTTAAAGTCATCCAGCTCGATGCCGTTAGGGACAATATCTATTTTTTCATCGCTGATACCGTAGCCTTTATATTGCTCTATTTCGAGGGGGGTTAATGCCAGCAACCTCGCGGCGTTCTGCAATATCTTACGGCCATAACAAGCGTCGAACAGACTCTTGAGCTGCTGCTTGGCCAGGATATTTACCAGCGAGCCGTGTGCCTGCAGCACGTAGGGAATACCGTATTTCCGGGCGTTGTTATAGGCCGCGATATTCTGCAGTGTGCGGAGGTCGTTGAGGTGGACGATGTCGTAATTCCTTATTTCCTTTTTCATCGCTTCCGGCATACCGGCCGAGAGGAAAATCCGGTGGCGGAAGGCTACATAGTTATTCAAGTTGCGAAAACGCCTTATCTCGATGCCGTCAACTATTTCCTGCGTTTCTTTTATCCTGTTCTCGGCGTCCAGGGCGTCTGTGGTAAAAACGGTGACTTGATGGCCGCGCTTAACCAGTTCCTTGCAGAGCTCATAGGTATTGCGCGGCGGCCCCCCGTAAGACCAAGCCGGATAAAAATAGGCAATCACCTGAAGAATTTTCATCTGCCTTTTACTTTCCTTTTTTCCCGATGCGCAGGCTATCTTTTATCAGTGTTCCCAAAACCTTAACTTCCTTCCCAGCGATATAATCACGGTAGAAAATGGGTATAATCATTCCCCACGCCACTAATTGCGCCGCTAAAGAGATGCCTATTACACTGCGCAATCCAAATGACCTTTCCAGGTACTGCTGGAAAAAGAAAAACCCCAAAGCAATGAGAAACGGGAACCACATTTTCGCCTGCAGGCGCAGGTACTCCTTTTTGTCCGTGAACATGTACTGGCGCGTCGCCCAATAAATCGCCAGGGTCATTAATCCCTGTGACGCTACCGTTACCCAGGCCACGCCCACCATACCATAGCCCAGGTTGACGATGAAAATATTGACCACCGTATTGATGATGAGGCCGATGGTATAGAAAACGAGGACGCGTTTCTGCTTGTTGACTATCTCCGAACCCAAAATCAGGTTGGGGATAACCACCATCGCCGCCAGGAAGATGTTGTAAGAAAGAATGTTGAAGATATCGATACTGCCCATATATTTAGGGGTAATCACATTCACCACCAGGTAAAATCCCACCTGGATCAGCGGAACCAGTATGGCGGTGCCCAGTGCCAGATACATCGCGATGCGTTTGGCGTCACGGAAACCTTCAATGACATTTGCGGCTTTTTCGGCATGCCGCCATAATATCGGTTGCAGCACACCTGTAAAACTGGAAGGTAGAGACATTATCACTATAATCACGACCATGGCGAAGGTGTATAACCCCAGGTCGGCCTGGGTCAGCATGGAGGCGATGATGGTCCGGTCGATTAGCTGGTAGGCAGCGAACACCAACCCTCCCGCCTGCAGAATAATGCCAACCTTGAATAGCCTCAATGCCTCCCTGCGGTCAAAGGTAAATTTAAAATCCAGCGACCCTTTCCTGGTGTAATAAAACCATTGCACGGCATTCACGATTAGCGGCGCCAGCAGCAGGGCGTAGACTTTCAGCCAGGTCACGGCAACTAATACCAATACCGGCTGGACTATGACTATTATCAGGCTGCCGATAGCCACCGTGTTGAATTTCTCACGAATAAAGTTAAAAACTCCCCAGTAATTTGCCAGCCGCGATACCAGGTAAACGAAGGCGATGATTATCATCCCTATCCTGACCGTAAAGTCGGAAAAGAAAAACGCCGAGCAGAGAATAACGACAAACGGCACCACCAGCCAGATTATTTCTACGCTTAATGAGATATTTTGGATTCTAAGGGCTGCCTCGGTCCGACCTTTGCCCAGCAACCCGGGCATCTCCCGGCTGCCGCCGCTCAACATCCCCGGTCCGATGAGCACCGCATAATTCAGCCATAACACCAGAAAACCGTAGACGCCGTACTCGGCTGGCAGAACCACGGTGGCGACGTAAAGTGAGGCAAGCATACCTACAACCGCGCCGACTATTTGGACTACACTAAACTTCAGAGAATTTTTGGCGATATGCGTGATGCTGATAGTCATCGTTGTTTTTCGTTTAGATTTGTGGCTGGGCTTTCTCTATCATTTCTTTCAATCCAGCCTCTAGACTGAATTTCGGACGGAAGCCGAAAGATTTTTTAGCTTTAGTGATATCGCCCCGACTGTGTAAAATGTCACCGGTGCGCGCGGTAAGGTGAGATATAGCAGTTTTGTTGTCTGTCAGCTTGTTTATCAGCTTCGCCAGCTCATTGACGGTTATGCTTTTCCCCCCGCCGATGTTATAGATTCCGGTGGCATCGCTTTCTACCGCCAGGAGAAAGGCGTTGACGGCATCTCTAACATAAACGTAGTCCCGCGTAGCTTTGCCGTCGCCGTAGATTTTCAGCGGCTGGCCGGCTTTAGCCAGTTTGATGAACCTGGGGATAGCCGCAGGATAGGCAGCATCGGCGTCCTGCCCCGGGCCATAGATATTGAAGAATCTCAAGCTGACCGTGGGCAGTTTGTAAACCATGTCGAAAACCCGGCAGTATTCCTCGGCGGCAAGTTTGGCAACGGCGTAAGGAGAGAGGGGTTTGCAGGGCATTTCCTCTTTCTGAGGTAAGCCGGGCGCATCGCCGTAGACGGCGCACGATGAAGCGTTAATAACCTTTTTCACTTTGTTGTCTCTGGCGACGTTGAGCACATTGAGTGTGCCGCCGGCGTTAACGTCGTGACAAAGGCGAGGGTCAACAATGCTGTGCGGGATGCTGGCGATGGCGGCAAGGTGGAAAACGTAATCAATGTCTTTAAAAAGCTTTTGCAGTAGCGACAGGTCGGTAATACTACCATTGACGAGTTTAACTTTAGGGTTTTTAAGAACCGCGTTTAGATTTTCCCGCTTACCGGTGGAAAAGTCGTCGATGATTAAGAGGGAATAGTCACGTTGCGCCAGTTCTTCCACAAGGTGAGAACCGATGAAACCTGCCCCGCCGGTGACGACAACTTTTTTCATTAAGAAAATTATAGAGGACGGCTGTGGCTTTTACAAGTTGAAGGCATGGTACCCCAGGCCGGAGTCGAACCGGCGACACGCGGTTTAGGAAACCGCTGCTCTATCCAACTGAGCTACTGGGGTACGCTCAAGTTCAATTCTAACAAGTGGGTGGGTACTCTGCAAGGGTAGGGGAGCTTTACCTGGCACCGGCCGTCTTTAACGCTTTACCGGAGATATAGAAGCCGTACCCGAAAAGCGTTATCCATATCGGCCACATGATGAACGTTGGTATCATTTTCACCGCATCAACATAGCCGTTGCATACACTTACGACCCCGCCAATGGCTATGCCCAAAACAACGATAAGCGTCAGCATGGACACAAACCGCCTTTCCATCGGTTTCTTGTACGCCCAGAGCAATAAAAGCGTCCACCCCAGCATTAAAGGCGCCCCTATCCCCTGGGCAAAATAGTACATCCCCGTGAAATCACTAAATCCCCAGAACAACTTAGCCCCGAACGGTATCACCATGGGCAGTACCGCTAAAGCGTCCACCACCGCCCCCGCTATAAACCCAACCCTCAACCAGATTATGGCCCGTTTTTCCATCGGTCTCCTTCCTTAAAAACGAACGCTAGTACGTTATTGTTCGTAAAAAAATTAAGCTAAAGCTTTAATGCCGTTCAAGTGATACGTTAATAGTGTCTTCAGGTTTTCTTCAGCCCAGGCTTGACTGCGGTAGTCCTTGATAATTTTCAGCAGGCCGTCAACATAATTCGTCGCAATGATGTTGAGGATGTAGCCTTGGCTCTCTTCAATCTCGTTGGTGCTGCCGGGCTTGCGGACCGCCTCCAGCAGGTGCATCCTGACCAGGGTAATCATTTCTTCTTTGGCTTTGGCATACTTGGTCCCGGCGCTTTGTTCCGCAAGGATGATGAGCAACTGCCGCTGACGGGCATCCATTTGTAACATTGCATTGACCACACCGTTTATGAACGACGAGAAATTAACACCTGCGATGCCTTGCTTCACCGATTCCTGCGTTTGAAATTCTCGAAAGCTATGGATTTGAGGTTTTTCTGGTCAATGCTAGCGAAGCGAAAAATGTTCCTGGACGTAAAACAGATATCAATGATGCACAATGGTTGAAAAAATTGCATCAGTTCGGTCTGTTGCGGGCTAGTTTCCAACCAACTGAAAATATTGCCGAATTGAGAGCATATTTACGGCAGCGGGAAAGACTTAACGATTATAAGGCCTCGCATAT
>CAIWTG010000155.1 GCA_903915565.1 uncultured Chloroflexota bacterium | reverse complement strand
GTTCCGTCCGGAATTCCTCAACCGGCTGGATGAGATAATCGTCTTCCACGAGTTAAGTAAAGACCAATTGCGAGAAATCGTCGAGCTGAATGTGAAAGACCTGGAAAAACGACTGGGCGAGCGAAAGGTGGGGCTAGAGCTGACGGACAAAGCCAAGGACTGGCTGTCCGAGAAAGGCTACGACCCGGTTTACGGCGCCAGGCCGTTAAGGAGGACCATCGAGCGGTTTGTGGAAAATCCGCTCTCCAGCCAACTCTTGCGCGGCGAGCTTAAAGACGGCGACGTCGTCATGGTGGATAAGGACAAAGAAAAGGACGAATTGACGTTCAAAACTAAAACCAAAGCGACGGTTAAAGCCTAAATATCTTATACAACGTAATTGAAAAAACGGGGAGGGGGCCTTTCAGCCCCCTCTTTTGTGTGTGAATTTTCTAAAAAGAGTTAGTGTCTTGCCCTAATGCCATCCAGCGTCTCTTTACAGCCAGGCGACGTCTGGAAATTCTTATCGAGCTTTTCACAGGAATAATCGGCGCAATAGGCACAGTTGAGGAGACCTTTACTGCGCGCACATTTACGGATGGTGCAGTTGCTGTTTTGAATGGTTTCCGTCAGACAGCCGTCGCAATTTATGTCGTCCGGTTTTAAGTTGAGGTTATATATCTTATTCCACTCTTCAGCTGTCTGGCGGCGGAGGGCATCATTATTTTCCCGTTTGGCGATGTAGGCGTTGCATTTCATACAATCCAATCCGCAAAAGGCGATGTGTTGATTGGTCTCCATCATTCTAACTCCTATTTTAGTTTTTTCATGGGTTTGACCCAGGCCTGACCCCATTTATCGGGACTGTGACGCTGGTAAATAGGCAGGTCGTCGCGCCAGGCATAGCCGTGCTCGGCGGGGTCCCAGCTGTCCATAACTTTTCTTAAAGCTTCATGCACCGAGCGCTCCATCTTGGCAAAGTCGTACGGCGGGTGGTGGAAGACGGCATAAGCACTTTCGGGATAGGATATACACTCCATGCCTTCCGGTATCTCGCCGGAATAGCCGGGCGAAACTTCGACGCCGTACATGTAGCCCTTTTTGCCGCTTTCGTAATACCACGCCCCCACTATACCATTGAAGTTCTTGATGCTGGAAAGCACGCCGTCAACCTCGTCACAGCGGTCGCGGTGATACTTGGCTTCGTCCTCGTGCCAGAATTCAAAGTAGCCCGACGCACCGGGGTAGCGTACGCCGATGAACTTATGGGCCGGGACCACCTGGACGCTGACCGTGATGTTTCTTGATAAGTCTTCTTTCACTTTAGTCTCCATTAGTCCTAAATAGTAAGGGTTAAAGACGTTGCGTTTGATGAGGAGCGGCAGCGGCTTGGGCATCCGGCGGTATTCGTTGGGCGCCATGCCGTAAGCCCGCTGGAACGAGCGCGTGAAAGCCTCCTGCGAAGAAAAACCGTACTTCACGGCGATATCAATAATGCGTTCACCGGTGTCCCGCAAATCGATAACGGCGGAAGCGACCTTGCGCAGGCGGATATAGTTGCGCAGTGATATCCCTGCGTACTTATGAAACTGGCGGGTGCAATAATACGGCGAGTAGTGAAGTCTGTCCGCCAGCATTTCCAGCGTCAGCGGCGCGGTCAGGTTTCCTTCCACGCAGTCGAGCATTTTCTGCACGCTCATGTTCCATTCAAACAAATGCCTCTTCTCCCTTCCGTTTAAGATTATATGACTAGCTTATCAGTCACATTTGATTTGAGTTGCTAAGGTTACCTGGAAACCAGTGTCTTTATATTAGCGTCAACCACAGCCTAAATACAAAGAGTGGACTGGGCTGATTTGCCAATGTATAATGTAAACAACATGACGGAACAAGCTGCCCGAAAGAAACTCGCCTTAAAACCAAAGAAAATTGCTTCAAAACCAAGAAAAACCGCTGCCAAACTAAAAGCAACCCCCGAAGATACTACCACTAAAAAGAAGTCCAACAAGTGGCTTTTGATAATCGGCATTGTCTCCGTTGTTCTCACCGTACTGATGTGCGTCGCCATCATTGTTTATAAAGACGAAGTCAAAGAACTGGCAAATTATGGTTATCTCGGCGCGTTCTTCATCAGCATCCTGGGTGGGGCAACGGTTATTGTCCCGGTGCCGATGCTGGCGATAGTTTTCACCCTTGGCGGCGTAATGCCTTACCCCTGGTTGGTAGCTATCTCTGCAGCGTTGGGTGAGGTGGTGGGGGCTTTAACGATATATGCCACCGGTCGCGGCGCCGGGCACGCCTTAAGCAACACCAGCCATGGCTGGTTACAGCGGTGGTATGACAAATTGATGAATCTTATGCAGCGGCGCGGCGCCATAACGCTATTAATCGTAACCTCTATCATTAATCCGTTTTTCTATCCTGCCGCTTTTGCCGCCGGAGCGTTGAAGTTCGGCTTTAAAAAGTATATACCGATTGTTCTAGCCGGTAAGCTGATAAAGTCGTTCACCGTCGTCTATTTCGGTAAGTTTATTTTCCACTGGTTTGGGATAGATATTTAAAGCTATTCTTCGGTAATAGTTATCTTTATAATTTTATCGCCTTGAAATTTGGGACCACGACTTGGGTCGCGCGCGGTAATTTTCAGGAAAGTATCCCAACCATCAATCAACTGCCCAAAGACGCTATAGTCGCCATCCAGGCCGGGCTGGTCGGCATAACAGATAAAAAACTGCGAGCCGTTGGTATTAGGACCGGCATTAGCCATCGATAGGGCACCGGCGATGTGGCGATGTGACGTGATTTCGTTGGGTATGGTATAACCGGGTCCGCCAGAACCGGTGCCAGTGGGGTCGCCGCCTTGAGCCATAAATCCGGGAATAACGCGGTGGAAGGTGCAGCCGTCATAATATCCCTGCCTGGCGAGAAAAACAAAGCTATTTACGGTGACCGGCACGTCTTTAGCAAAAAGCTCCAGGGTTAAGTTGCCGCTCTCCATCACGATAGTTGCCGTGTATTTCTTGTTAACGTCGATAGTCATGGACGGGGGAGCGTTCCATTTCATGATTTTTACCTCACTTCTACATGATACTGATAACAGACATGTTGAAATTAACAAAATTGCAGAAAGAAACACGGATAGTAATTTACGCATTATATCTTTACTTGGTGTGAACTGTGTAATTCTTTAAAATTCTAACCTATTTACTTCCAGCGTTCAACTTGATAAAAAACAAGCAATCTTGCGGGTAACGCCGTATTTATGATAAATTAGAGAGAGTTCACGGGCCCGTAGTTCACTTGGGAGAACGTTTGACTGGCAGTCAAAAGGTAGGGGGTTCGAATCCCCCCGGGTCCACCAAAATCAGTAAACTTACCAATCAGGCAAACATCAGTTCCCGTTAAAGCTCTTTACATATTTTTCTTATGGCATCAATTCGTTGGGCATCAACCCAACCTACTCGTTCAGTTTTGGTTATTTTCTTTACGGCTACTTGTTACCCGCCCGCTTATTCCAAAGCTCCTTCGAGGAGACGGTATCGTTAAAATGAGAACGCCCCGATTCGTTTTGCCACATGGCATTCCAATCTGTATTATAAAAATCCAACTTACTTTTTCTCACGGTAATATTTACCGTTAGCGCAGCCGCGGCAGAGAATTTTACCCTTATCATGGACTTCTCGTCCGTCCATAATCCTTTCGCCACAGACGGCGCAAACTGCTTTACGCAAGGGCGTCCCCGGCAGGTCGGTTTCCGGGATTTTTACAGTCACTTCTTCCAAAGTCACCAGTTCGCTATCCGGGATACGAGCTAGTTTTTCCAGAGTTTTTTCGATGGTGTCTTCATTAGAGAAATACTCTTTGACCGTGCCTCGCACCGCCTTACCCGTCTCCAGATTGACGAATGTAGCGGCGAACTTGCCATAGTCCACGTATTTTAACGACCGATGCCCAAGCGTGCAGCCGGTGATTACCTGAACGGCGTCGGTCATGCAGCGGTCAATCTCGGCATAGACGATAAGATTTTTGTTCCTCACGCCGGGTTTAAGTCCCAGATAATTCAGTGCTGCCAGTGAAATCCTCGTACCCAGGGCGATGCCGGCGCAGATATGCCCGTGAAAATCGCCTGCCTTTTTGAGAAATACATCGAAGTCGCTCATATCGCCTCCTGTATAAATAAGGAACGACAGTCAAAGCTGCAGAATCTAATTCCAGAAATAAATTCCTGGATAAAAGTCCTTACCCTATGTCAGAGCGAAATAGATTTTTAGCCGTATTTTTCCCAGAACACTATCTTGTTAAGGTCTTTTCTAGGCCGGGGTTTGGGGTCTTCGTCGGGATAACCGACGGGCAGCAGCGAATGCACGAAAACATTATCCGGCAGGTTCAGGGCTTTATGAATTTCTTTAGGCGTTATCGCCCCTACCCAAACCGCTCCCAGCCCCTGATTGACTACTTCCAGAGTCATGTAGGCAACGGCTATCATCAGCTGTTCGCCGGCTTTAATCGTCATATACGCATCACCACGGAGGTAAGGTGCGAAGACGTCGTTCTGCAGCACGATGTCTTTAAGTTCTTTGGTCATGGCCCCTACCGGGATTAAGCTCTCCAGGGCGTCACCATGGCCTTTTTTAGTGAAGTCGTCAGTGGTGGCACAGCAGACGATTAATACCGGGGCACCGGCCGCCTGTGGCTGTCCGCCGGCAGCCTGGGCTACTTCGGCCATTTTAGCTTTATCGGTAATGACGATAAAACGCCACGGCTGGGTATTGCCCCACGAAGGTGCACGCTGTCCAGCCTCTAATATCTTGATAATCTTTTCTTTCTCTACGGGTTTGTCTTTGAATCTTCTGATACTGCATCTTTTCTGGATAGCCTGGGTAAGTTCCATAGGAATGCCTCCTTAAACCACCTGATTCTCTTTTTTCATTTTAGTGACTTTAAATTATTTGTCAATGTCGGACGATTATTATAGTTCTATTTCTTTAAGGTCCGTGGCTGGAATGAGTTTAGCCTCGGTGAGGCCCTGGACTTCGGGAACAGTCCAGCCGGGAGCGATTTCTTTGAGAATCAAGCTTTTAGCGGTAACCTCGATGACAGCGAGGTCGGTGATAATCAGACTGACGCACTGTCTAGCCGTTAGGGGGTAGGTGCAGTTCTTTACGATGCGCGGCTCGCCCTCTTTAGTCGTGTGCAGCATCATCACGATAACTTTTTTAGCCCCGGCCGCCAGGTCCATACCGCCCCCCATCCCCGTCGCCGGCCTTCCGGGGCGTCCCCAGTTGGCCAGGTCGCCTTTCTCCGATACCTGATACGCCCCCAGAACTACGACGTCAATATGCCCGCCGCGTATCATGTCAAAGGATATACCGCTATCGAAAAAGCACATGCCCGGCAGCGGGGTAACCGGCTGGTCGGAGGCGTTAATCATTTCATAATCTTTTTCAGCGTCGGAGGCTAAATTACCGTAGCCCAGCATGCCGTTCTCGCTCTGGAAGAAAATAGTCCTGCTCTCCGGGATGAAGTTGGCGCAGAGTCCCGGCATACCGTAGCCGAGGTTCACCACCGAACCATCGGTGAACTCGCGGGCGGCGCGCAGGGCTATGGTCTGTTCGTCAAGACGGTCTTTCATCGCGGCACCTCGATAATGCGGTGGACATAGACATGGGGTGTGACGATGACCTCCGGGTCTAGCTGACCTACCGGCACCACCTGGTCCACTTCGGCAATGGTTACTTTGGCGGCCATAGCCATGATGGGATTAAAACACCGGGCAGTTTTGCGATAGACTAAATTCCCCAGGGCATCGGCTTTATGCGCTTTAATAAGAGCGAAATCGGCAAACAGAGGCAGCTCGAGGAGATACTCTTTGCCGTTAATGACTTTGGTTTCTTTGCCTTTGGCGACGACAGTGCCAACACCGACCCTGGTGTAAAAACCGCCCAGGCCACCTGCCCCACACCGGATGCGCTCGGCCATGGTGCCTTGCGGCACGGTTTCAATTTCAACCTTACCCTCGTTGAATAATTTTTCAATCGGGGAGGTGGGGGGCATTCCGCCCAGCGCCGGAACCGACCCGATGAACTTTTTTACCTGACCGTTTTCAAAGAGGATACCGTGGTCCTGATAGCCTCCCGGTTTAATGCGGCTGCTTAACTCCAAGCCAACCCCACCCATGTTGGCGATAATAGTGAGGTTTTTGGCCCCTTGTTTAGCCAGAGCCGCTATCAAATTGATGGGCAGGCCGCCGAAAGACCCGAAGCCGCCGAGCATAATAGTGGCGCCGTTAAAAACATCGGCGACGGCTTCATCAAAACTGCGGAAAATCTTGTTTACGGCCAAATTAACTCCAAAAAAGGTAATACGAATGGAGTGTAGCTGTTTTTGCAAAATATGTCAATTTACGTTGTTGCCGGGGCTTAAATTTTCCGCTATTGACAACACCAGACCGGGTGCTATAAATTAAAGAAACGGTAAGATATTTCCTTATTTTATTATGAGTAATGAATCGCCCGCTATTGAGCGCAAAGTATTAGCCATCCTGAAGATATTGGCTTCCTCGCAGCAAGCCCAAGGAGCGCGGGTTATCGCCCGATATCTCAAAGACGTGGGAATTGAACTTACCGAAAGAGCGGTAAGATATCACCTTAAGTTGACCGATGAAAAAGGCTTGACCGAGCTGGTGGGGAGGCGCGATGGCAGAATAATCACCGAACTCGGCCAGACCGAACTTAAAAAAGCCCTCGTCAGCGATAAAGTGGGGTTTGCTTTCGCCAGGATTGAAGACCTGGCTTTCCGCATGAATTTTGATTTCAAAACACACACCGGCCTGGTTCCGGTGAATGTCTCGGTATTTACTGAAAAAAGTTTCCCCGCCGCCCTGAAAATAATGAAAGGCATCTTCCAGGCGGGGCTGTGCGTCAGC
The DNA here is from genome assembly GCA_903915565.1 of uncultured Chloroflexota bacterium. Classification (GTDB taxonomy): domain Bacteria; phylum Chloroflexota; class Dehalococcoidia; order Dehalococcoidales; family RBG-16-60-22; genus RBG-13-51-18. The sequence continues at coordinate 1,613 of CAIWTG010000155.1, read as the reverse complement.
AGCCTGGTATCTATCGCCCACCAGGGAGAAACCGTCGGCGATATCATCGTGCCGGAAGGCAAAGTGGCACTGGCGACGGTCTGCAGTATTGTGGTGAACGGCGCGCTGCTTAAAGCCGGAGTGCCGGTGGACTCCCGTTTCGGGGGCATACTACAGATGCGCAATCGGCAGCCTTTACGCTTCACGGAACTGATAAACTACGCCGGCAGCTCACTGGACCCGTCGGAAATCTTCATCCGGGCGAATATGACGTCGGTAACTCAAGCAGCTAAAAGCGGTAACGGCGACATCCTGGCAAACTTCCGTGAAATTCCCGCGGTCTGCCGCTCCACCGCCCAGGACGTTGTCGCCAGACTCAAGGAAGCTGGAATCAACGGGCTATTGCTGCTGGGTACCATCAGCGAACCCGTCGGCGAGGTGGCGATTGAGGTGAACCGGGTTGGAGCGATACTTATCGGAGGGCTAAACCCGGTCGCGGCCGCTTACGAAGCCGGCATTGAGAGTGAGAATTATGCCATGAGCACACTCATGGCATATGAAAAGTTAACCGCCATTGACGACATTAGCTAAAGCGATAAGTTCACACACTATAAAGATGGTAAAGGAGGGAAAGGGTTAGTATCGCAAAAATAAAATGACAGCCAGACTGTCCGCACCGCCAAAAACGGACCGCCTGAAAATAAAATACGAAAGGAAAGAAAAATGAACCTGCAAAGACCTAATGGCAATGATGCCACCAGGACCGTCAACCGTTCCCGAAATGTTGCGCCATCGAGCGGGATTTGCTCCCGCTGTATCGACGGCTGCACCGGCAATTGCGAGGTGTTTAAAGCCACCTTCCGCAGCCGCGAACTGATTTACCCCGGGCCTTTCGGCGAAGTGACCGCCGGAGGCGACAAAGACTACCCAATCGACTACTCCCACCTTAACATTCAGGGGTATGCCCTCGGCGCCAACGGGCTGCCCAAAGGCGTTAAAGGCGACTCCGATACCGCCACCTTCCCCTCAGTCAATACCGAGACGTCATACGGTTGGGATAAAAAAGTCAAAATGAGAATGCCCATTTTTACCGGAGCGCTCGGCTCAACGGAAATAGCCCGTAAAAACTGGGAGCACTTCGCCGTCGGTGCGGCTTTAAGCGGCGTCACCCTGGTTTGCGGTGAAAACGTTTGCGGCATCGACCCGAAGCTGGAGTTAGATAAAAACGGCAAGATTACATCCGCGCCGGACATGGACCGCCGTATCGAAACTTACAAACAGTATAAAAAGGATTACGGCGAGATTCTGGTGCAGATGAACGTCGAAGATACCCGGCTGGGCGTAGCTGAATACGTCAGCAAAAAGCACGGTCTGGATACCATCGAACTAAAGTGGGGGCAGGGCGCCAAGTGCATCGGCGGCGAAATTAAAGTTGGAAGCCTGGAGCGCGCCCTTGAGCTGCAGAAACGCGGCTATATCGTCACCCCCGACCCCTCAAGCCCATTGAGTCAGGCAGCTTTCAAAGACGGCTCGCTGAAAGAGTTCGAGCGACACAGCCGCCTCGGTTTTATTGATGAAGACGGTTTCTACGCGGAAGTCAAACGCCTCCGCGATGTAGGCTTTAAACGCATTAC
>CAIWTG010000154.1 GCA_903915565.1 uncultured Chloroflexota bacterium | reverse complement strand
GCCAGGTTCGACTTTATCGTTCCCACCTAATATTTGTCCTGACATCACCGCTTTCTTTATAATACTAAAGAAAGTCCTTTTACAGCCGGTGATTAATGCAGGAACAACCGCAATGGCCGAAAGAAACCAACACCCAACAATTTAACTACGGCTGGGTAGTCGTCGCGGCTGGCGTCCTGATGATTTTCGTCACCTACGGGCTTACCTACAGCTACAGCATCTTTTTCAAACCCCTCGCCGACTATTTTCAATGGGATAGAGCTTCCGTCTCGCTGATATATTCAATGGCAGTAATTATCAGGGGAGCGGCGGCGATAGGCACCGGCTGGATGGCGGACAAATTCGGGGCACGTAAAACGATGATTTTTTGCGGCTTGATGATGGCCGCCGGCTATTTACTGTCCAGCCAGGTTACAACCCTGTGGCAGTTCTTTCTCACCTACGCCATCGTGGAAGCCATCGGCGTGAGCGGCATCTTCGGCATCGGTTCGGCGGTTGCTTCGCGGTGGTTCACGAAAAACCGCGGGTTGGCGCTGGGCATCATCGCTTCCGGCTCCGGGCTGGGGACGCTATTATTAGTTCCTATCGTCGAAAGACTGGTAGCGGCCTATCAATGGTCACAGACGTTTATCATCGTCGGTATTGCAGCGGGCGTGTTGATGGTGGGGGGCGCATTGTTTTTAAGAGAACCTCCCCAGACTAAACGGACAACCGCCATACAAGAAAAATCGTCGGCCACCGTGAGCGTGGCGCTTAAAGACGTGCGCTTCTGGCTAGTGATGACTTGCTTTGCGCTGTTTTTATTGGGGACGCAGATGGTGCTGGTGCATATCGTCAACTACGCCACCGACGTCGGCATTGACCCGCTGGTGGCGGCCACGTTTATGAGCGTCATCGGGGGAGTCAGTTTAGTCGGGCGGCTTTCTACCGGCGTGGTAGCAGAAAAAATAGGGCTGTATAAAAGCCTGGTGTTAATCTGTATTTTCCAGGGAATTGCCTTCATTCTGCTGCTGTTCACAAAGTCGGTGTGGATGTTCTATATCTTCGCCATATTCTTCGGGGTGGCTTATGGCGGGGAGGTTACACAAATACCGTTGGTTATTTCAAGATTCTTCGGCACCAAGGTGATGGCGACGCTGATGGGGGTAGCGCTTTTTGTGACGGGAATCGGCGGGGCAGTGGGACCGTGGCTAGCTGGTAAGATATACGACGTGACAGGCAGCTATAACTGGGCGTTCATCATCGGCATCATCGCGTCGGCGTTATGCGTGGTGATGGTGTGGCTGTTGAAGAGGGCGGAGAGGAAGGATTAATAAAATCCCTCTCAATCTCTCCTTCGACAAGCTCAGGATGAGCGGGAATGACGTTGGATGGAAAAACAGGGCGGGCTGAAAGCCCGCCCGTATTAATAACAATTTGCTAAAGATTTTTTATTTCTTGTGCTTCTTTACGAACCGCGCCATTCTCTTTAACGCTTCTTCGATGTCGGCCAAAGAGGTGGCGTAACAGCAGCGCACAAAGCCCTCGCCGCATTTGCCGAAAGCGGACCCCGGTACGACCGCCACTTTTTCTTCCTTAAGCAATCCCTCGGAGAATTGCTCGGAGGTTAAGCCGGTTGGCTTGATGGAGGGGAAAGCGTAAAAAGCGCCCTTCGGCTCAAAGCAAGGCAGTCCGATATCGTTAAGACCTTTCACGATGACCTTGCGCCGCCGGTTATAGTCGTCCACCATCTCCACGACGTCCGTCTCGCCGGTTTTTAAAGCCTCAATGGCGGCGACCTGGGCAGGCGTGGGCGCGCACATGATGGTATATTGATGAATCTTGGTCATGGCGGTGATGATTTCTTCCGGGGCTACTGCGTAGCCGACACGCCAGCCGGTCATGGCATAGGCTTTAGAGAAGCCGCCCAGCAATATCGTGTTGTTCTTAACGCCCGGCAAACTGGCGAAGCAGGTATGCTCGCCGTCGTAGGTCAGGCGGGCGTAAATTTCGTCGGAGATGACGATGATATTATTCTTTTTGGCCACCGCCGCCAAATCCAAAAGCTTTTGGCGGGGCATAATGGCGCCGGTAGGATTGGACGGAAAGCCGATGAGAATCGCTTTGGTCTTTTTGGTAATTTTAGCCTCGATGTCTTTGGCTTCGACAGCGAAGTTGTTTTTGGCGGAGGTGGGTACCATGACGGGCTTGCCTCCAGCGAGAATCACCGTAGCATCGTAAGCCACGTAATGCGGGTCGGTCATGATGACTTCGTCGGCGGGATTAAGGATAGCGCGCATCGCCAGGTCCAACGCCTCGCTAACGCCCACGGTTATCAATATCTCGTCGGCTGGCTTATAGTTGATGCCGTACTTATCTTTAAGGTACTGGCAGGTCAGTTCGCGGAGCTCAAGGATGCCGGAATTAGAGGTATAAATGGTATAGCCTTTTTCCAGGCTCTTGACCGCCGCCTCGCTGATGTGCCAAGGAGTAGCATAGTCCGGCTCGCCGACGCCTAAAGAGATAACGCCCTCCATGCCCTGCAGGAGGTCAAAGAATTTACGAATTCCCGAGGGGGAAATTTTATTGGTTCTATCGGATATAAGTTTACCCAGTGGGGATTTTTTAGTAGTCATGGCAGTTTAACGGCTAGAGGACAACCTGTTGCCGTTTAACCCCCTCTCCCCCATCAAGTAACTCACCATCGTCCTTATAGCGTTTGAGGACGAAGTGGGTGACGGTGGCCTGCACGCCTTCGATATGCGCCAGGTTCTGTGAAACAAAGTCCGCCACCTTGTGTTCGGTTTTATCAACAACCACTAAAAGCAGGTCGAAGGTGCCGGAAGCAAGGAACAAAGACCGCACCTGCTCGAAGCGGGCAACGCGTTCGGCAATAGCGTCGAAACCGGAGTCCGGTTCCGGCTTGACCTTGACTTCGATAAGCGCCCAGACATGGCTATCGCCATCCGCTTTATCCCAATTCACCACTGTTTTGTACTTCAGGATAACACGGTCTTTTTCCGCTTGTTTGATAGCTTTGGAAACGTCGGCGGCGGATACGCCGACCATAGTAGCTATTTGCTTCTCCGAAGCATGGGCATTGTTTTCCAGGATTTTTAAGATGTCTTTCAGCATATCCTCCTCCTTTTAAGGTAATTGCCGAGATGGAAACAGATATAAACAGGATAACATTTTGCGAGGGCGGAGACAAGGGGTTGCAGGCAGAACAAACCTGCTGCTAACCGGTCTTAACGATATCTAGCGCGGAGCGGATTTGCTTAATCAGGTCCTGATATTCCTCCGGCTTTAACAGCACGGTTTTTTCACCTGAATGTATAGGGCGGTGGGGGGCGGGGTCGCCAAGGTAACGCGGTTCGATGTGGGCGTGCAAATGCGGCACGGCATTGCCCAAAATTTGGAAATTCATCTTGTCTGACCTAAAGACATATTCCAACGCCAGCCCGGCACGCATCATATCTTCGAAAAACATGTCGCGTTCATCACCCGGCAACTCATAAGGCTCACGGACGTGTTTATGACAGATAAGCACGCAATAGCCTTTGATAGATTGATTGGTGCAGAGACGCAGGCGACTAAAAGATAAATCGGTGACGGTGTAGCCAAATTCGTTGACAGGCTGTGTTGACTTAACTTCGGCGCACAGCGGGCAATTATCACCGCGCACTAACGCTTCCCATTTTTCCCGGGGCATCCATTTATCTGCCATATTTGCTCCTAAAGCGTTAAACAGGCTTCGACGGAGAGCCAGAATAGCTTTTCCTGTAGCTCCAACTTGTTTTCCACATGGCGTTTATCCCAAGTATCCCCACTAACATCGTCCCATGCTTCCAGGTATTGTCCAAAGGCAACGTTGCGGAATTTAGCCACCGCCAGCAACGCCGCACATTCCATCTCCACCGTGATGCAGCCCTCCGCCCGCCTTTTAGCCACCTTGCCCCGTGTTTCCCGGTTAATAGCGTCAGTGGTCCAGGTGGTGCCGGTGGTATAGGCTACATCATTCTTTTTTAAAACCGCCTCAAGCTTGCAGACGACTGTTTTATCCATTTCAATAAATTTTGAGGGTTTGTAGTAATGATACGAAGTGCCCTCGTCACGGAGAGCTTTGACGGGAATGATAACGCGACCACGGTCAAGTTCCGGCGTCAGCACCCCGGCTGCACCGCAGCAAACAAACTTGCGGCAGCCGAAGGCAATCATCTCTTCAAAAATACCAGCAACCAGTGTGGCGCCGATGCCCGGCATGATAACGACCACAGTTTGACCGTGATAATCCAGGAGATAGGTTCTTACACCCTCCAGGGTTGGGTCAGGAGAATCACGAAACAATTTGAGTTTGCCATCAT
>CAIWTG010000153.1 GCA_903915565.1 uncultured Chloroflexota bacterium | reverse complement strand
GAGAGTATCTTGATGTGCGTAGAGAGCAGATTGAAAATATTCAACTTGGGATTAAAGAAATCGGCACTGTCCCCTACAAAGACTTTATCAAAGAATACCTTAACTATGTCTGGAACAACTATGCCAAAGAGACGCACAAGACCTATAAAGGCATCTTTAAAGACCTTGTGATATTTCTCGACGACAAATATCCTCACATACAAAGACTTAATGAGCTGAGAATTAAAGTCTTTGAAGATTATAAGATATGGTTAAAAGATACTGACCGTAAAGACAATACGGTCAATAATCATCTCAAGACGTTCAAAGCGATGTTCAATGTCGCAATAAAATGGGAACGTATCGATAAGAATCCTTTGACGCAAGTCGGGCTTATCAATGTCGACGATGAGAAAATAATCGTTACGCTTAATACGCCTGATAGATTCAATCTATTCTTTAATCGATGCAAAGAGCTGAAGCCAGAGTATTTCCCTCATTATTATTGCTCAGCGAAGCTCGCTCTACGTTTCGGCGAGATGATTACGCTCGAATGGTCTAATATAGACTTTGAGCATAACGTCGTCAGTATAACTCGAAAAGAGACGTTTAATCCTAAAGGCAGAAGCAAGAAAGACAAGAAAGCCAAAGAGCGAATCATACCCTTTAGCCCAGACGTTAGAAAGATTTTCGAATCATTGCCTCGTAAGAACAAGAGAGTCTTTCTGAAACATGGAAAACCGATAGACCCTCACGATAATAGCTTTAGATATTGGATTGCTCGTATCGTGAAGAAGACAGAGCTATGCGGTATGACACGCTTTCATGAGCTAAGACACTCGGCTGGTGACATTTTGGGTCAGTCGCACAGCATCTATGACATCAAAGCGTTTCTCGGTCATAGCGATATTCGCACAACAGAACGCTACGTGAGAATCTCTGACGAAGCTAAGAAACGCATGGCAGAGACGCTTGGGAAGTTCGGGACCGCTACACCTCCCGCTACACCACAATAAACTTGCCTCCACGGAAGTCCTTGTGGTAGTATGTGGTTGGTTGGGACGCCCTATGGTCCCCGTCGTCCCCGCCACTATTGAAAAACCCTGCTGTTAATCAGCGGGGTTTTTTGTTGGTGGCGGGGATGAAGTGGCTGGTCCGAAGCGAACTCTGCGAACGTAGGGACGAGCCGCCCCACCTTACTCGTAAACGGATAGTGCATGCCCCTTTTCTTAATGGCCCATTCTTTTTAAAAACCGAATACGGAAAAAAGTTGTCTTGAGCCGGCTCTTCAGGTATACTTAACAAAAATAATTCCGTTATAATAATACGATTAATATATGATATAAAAAGGGGAGAATGAAAAAGTCATTATTTGCAGTCATAATATTTGCTACGGTCTTTTCTTTTTCAGCGGAGGCCTTTGCGGCCGACGCTGCATGGACCGGTGGAGGAGCTGATAACAAGTGGAGTACAGGTGGTAACTGGAATGCAACGCCTGTCCCCGGTACCGGTGATACTGCTACCTTTAATGCAGCAGCCGGAGTCAGCGGAACCACAGTCAGCGTCACCACAGCCCCCATTACTATCAAAAACATTACATTCGAAAACCCCGCTAACACTTTAAGCGCTTATACGATCGGTGCGGGCGGCGCAAAGGCCGAAACGCTCACAGTCAATGACGCCGGCGCAATCACAATGAACAATAACCTCAATACGGCTGGAAAGGCCCAGACGATCAATGCCAACCTCACTTTGCTGGGAGATTACAGTCTCGTTAACGACGCCGGCCTTTCCACTAACACGCTTACCGTTGCCGGCAATATTACCGGTCCGGCAGATCCGGGTAAAACCCTTACGCTTAAAGGTATAAATAGTTTCGCCACCAATTTTATCAGCGGCATCATCGCCGATAACGGTGCGAATGCGCTGGCTGTGACAAAAGACGGCGCCAACACGTGGGCTCTCTCCGGACTTAATACCTACACCGGCGCCACCACCATAAACGCCGGCACTTTGTCTTTAGGCGCTAACAATGTTTTGCCGGACGGTACCGCCGTTACGGTGAATGTTTCGGGCACGCTGGATCTCAATGGCTACTCTGATACGATAGGCTCTCTCAATGGTATCGGCACGGTCACAAACAATGCGGCGGGCTGGGAAACGCTTACCCTCGGAGACGCTGGCGACTCATCTTTCTCCGGCACGATAAAGGAAGCCGGGGGCGGCAAATGTCTAACCATTACCAAAACCGGCACCAGCATTATGACCCTGAGCGGCGCGAATAGTTATTCGGGGGGGACGAACCTCCAGGCTGGCACGATCGTACTCGGTAACGACGCCTGTTTGGGTACGGGATACCTGAACCTCACCGGCACGTCGGGAACGATAAAGTCGACCGACGATGCCCGTAAGATTAAATTTTTAGATTTGGGTAGTGGGGCCCTTACCGTATCCGGCTCAAATAGCCTCGAGATAACTAAAACTATATCCGGCGGTGGGAATATAGTGATCAACATGACCGATACCAGCAAAGCGCTTACCCTATCAAACGCTACCAATTCTTACACAGGAGGCACAAATCTTGTTGCCGGCCAGCTGAATATCAACAGTACCAAGGCGATTGGCACGGTGGCCAGCATACTTACTATTTCCGGCGGCACTATCGATAACACCAGCGCCGGAGATATCACGTTAGCAAATAACAATCCCCAGAAATGGAATGGCGATTTTGCGTTTGCCGGCACCAATAATCTCAATCTCGGCACAGGCGCAGTGACCATGAATAATGACCGGCAAGTCACGGTTACCAATAATACGCTGACTGTCGGCGGTGCCATAGGTGATGGAGGCACCGGTTTCGGCTTGACCAAAGCCGGCGCCGGCACCCTTGCTATGTCAGGCGCAGCCAACACCTACACAGGCACGACTACGGTTAACGCTGGAGAACTCGACCTGAACAAGGCCGCGGATACCATAGCTATCAATGGTAATTTGACCATAGGAGATGGTACCGGCGGGGCCAAATCCGACATCGTCAAGCTCCTTGCAGACGGCCAGATAAAGAATACATCGGCGGTTTTGATCAATGGCACCAGCGGCAAGCTGGATTTAAACGGTAAAACCCAGACGATCGGCTCTTTAGGCGATACGGGTACGGTAACCGCCGGAGGCAGCGAGGCGGCGCTCGGCGGCGGCGCGCTGACTGTAGGCAATACAACCAGCTCCACCTTCTCAGGCGCGATAACGGGGCTTGGCGGCACGTTCACAAAACAGGGCACCGGGACTCTGAAATTAGCCGGCACCAACACATTTAGCGGCGGCATGACCATTAACGCCGGCACCGTACAGGCCGCAAGCGCAGGCGCCCTCGGCGCAGGAGCCGTCACCAATGACGCAACTCTGGACATCGGCACAACCGGCGTTACAGGTATAGGGAACTATACGCAGGGCGCCGGTGCTCCGGCAACCCTTAAAATCACTGTCAACTCCGCTTCAAACTACGGCTCTCTCACCTCAACTGCCAAGGCATTTATTACAGCGGCCAATAGTATATTAAATATCAATGTCGGCGGCAGCATAACAAATGGTACCAAGCTTACCGTAATAAGTACCGCGACTGGTGTCGATAACGTTCCAGGCACTATAACAACTTCCGGCCAATCGAACTTATCATTTACGGGGTCCATCTTGGGCTGCGACCTCATTCTCACCGCAATCTGCTCTACCATTAATAACCTTAGTGTAGCCGGGTCTACTGCCAATCCCAACGCAGCTACCGTCGGCGCCGTCCTGGACAGTATCAGCAACCCTTCCGGAGATATGGCAACCGTTATCAATGCCCTTAACAATTTGTCAACTAGCCAAGCTGCATCCTCATTAAACAGCATGACCACTACGGTTGACGGCTCGGTGGTACAATCGGCTATATCCATGCTAAGCCAGATAACCAATTTGACCGAAACGCATCTTGAGAATATTCACGCGGCAGGCCCGACCGGCATCTCGACAGGCGACGATTATCTGCACGGCCTGGATATCTGGGCGCAGGGCCTCGGCGATTATGCCCATCAGGATCCAAGAGGGTTCAGTAACGGTTACAATGCCACATCTTGGGGCGCTTACGGTGGAGCCGATATACCTCTCAATATCGGCAATGATTCATTGCGTATAGGCGTAGGTTCCGGTTATGGCCAGACATTTGTCCGCTCAAAGGATAGTTCTGGCAGGAATGACATCGACAGCATACCATGGACATCATATTTCTCCTATAAGAACAGTAAATACCCTCTTTATCTGGATGCAGCCTTCACATTCATATACAATATTTATAACGCCTCACGCGCGGTCACGGTCGGAACCTTAACCCAGCGCACCGCCAGCGCCGATTATAACGGCCAGCAGTACTCGGGATATCTTGAAGGCGGCTACAGCTTCTTCTATAGGAACCTCATCATGACGCCGCTGGTTTCATTCCAGTATATGCATCTGCATACCACAAGTTACACCGAAACAGACGCCGACGCGCTTAACTTGACCGTCAATAGCCAGGATTACGACATGGCCCTGACCGGCTTCGGCGTCAGAGCGGCGTATCCGTTAACGCTTAAATACGGGACGTTCACGCCGGACCTGCATGCGAAGTGGCTCTATGATTGGGTCGGTGATAATCAGGCTACGACAGCGGCTTTTGCAGGCGGCGGAACAGCGTTCCCTACAAGCGGATTCAGGGCCGCGCGGTCCGGATATGATATGGGCACAAAGGTCAGCTTTAAGACGAAATACAATGTCTCGCTTGATATGGATTATGACTTCCTGCTCAAGGCCCAGTATTACGAGCATTACGGAAGTGTGACCGTAAGGTATAGTTTCTAAGAATCGCAAGATATTCGTGAAAATAGGTGAAAATAGGGACAGACACCTATTTTTATCAAAAATTTCCCGCGACCCCTAAACCACTCTATAATCTGAATTAATCTTTGTCAAAGAGCCCGCAGGGACGTTTTAAAAACTCATCCTAGAACCGTCCCCAAAATTGGACATTTGCAAAAATCTTTTTTGCTGGTATACTTTCATAAAAAGGAGGCTGCTGTATGAATAAATTGCTTGTTCTATTTTTAGCATTAATCATTATATTATCTATTTCGCCAGCCATGTCATTGGCTGATGAAAAAACAGCGGATATAAAAAAGACAACCTGGCAGGATATAATTTCAGATGTTGTAGGACATTATCCGTTAAGTGTTGATCAAGCCAATACGTCTCCAGAACAGAGAGGCAAACTGAACGTTCCGAAGAACTGGGAATTCGATTTCGACTTCCGTCGTTTTATCATGAGCCAGACTTCATATGAGATAGGCAGTAACGCCGCGCCGTTCCAGCGACCGTTGAGCCGGCTTGAATTTCCCCTGAATACCTGGTGGCTTGACGCGACTCTGCGCCGCACCTGTCCCAGATGGTCGGTCGGAGTGCGCGCCGGCATGAGCGTCGCGCATAACGTAGACGGCCGGATGAAAGATTCGGACTGGGAAGATTCGAGAAATACCGACATGTTGACAACGTATTCGGAGAACGCCTGCCGCGCGGAGGCCAATTACTTATTCCAGTGACAAATTTAAAAAGTTACTTGATGATGGTGATATCGAACGATTGCT
>CAIWTG010000152.1 GCA_903915565.1 uncultured Chloroflexota bacterium | reverse complement strand
GCTACATTCTGAAGACCTTCTGGTCTTCTATCCAGCATGCTAACACCGGCAATAGGGTCTGTCAAGACTAACAAACGTTAAAAGCATAACGTTATTATTACATTACGTTGCCGCCGCTTACCTGTATTACCTGGCCGGTCACGTACCAGGTAACGTCCGACGCCATAATGACGGTCATATTGGCGATATCGGTCGGGTTGCCCATCCTGCCGAGTGGGAAAGCCTTCATCATTTCTTCGTGCATTTTGTCGTAGACTTCTTTGGGGGGCGGCGGCGCGCCTTCTCTCAAAACGGCCCCGAAGTTTGTGGGCGCCGGCCCGGGCGAAACGCAGTTGCACCGTATCCCATTTTTGCCTTCCTGGAATGCCAGTTCTTTGGTGAACAGGTCAATGGCGTACTTTGAGATGGCATAAACCTGAACGCCGAAAGAAAATTGCGACGAACTGCCGGAGCCAATATTGACGATGGCGCCGTGCTTTTGTTTTCTCATGTAAGGAACAACAGCCCGCGTCACGTACATTGTCCCGAAGAGGTTCAGGTCTATTTGTTTTTGCCATAGTTCGGTCTTCTGCTCGTCAATGGGGGTGAAGTCCTTTTGTAGGATCGCCCCGGCAACGTTGCAGAGCACGTCTATTTTTTTGTATTCGGCAATTACTTTGGCCACCATCGCTTCCACATTGGCTTTTTTCATAATGTCCGCGCCAAGAGCGATGGATTTAACGCGGAGTTTTTTAATATCTTCCGCGGTCTTGTTAACGTCGTCCACGTTGACGTCCGTGACGGCAACGGCGTCGCAGCCTTCTTTAGCCAGCAACAGCGCAATCGCTTTGCCGAAGCCGATCTGACTGCCTGCGCCGGTCACCAGCGCTACTTTACCCTTAAAACCAAGGTCCATTTTGACCTCCTGAAATTTTCAATATTATTAATCCAGAACCGACCCGCCGGAAACGTGCAGGATGGCGCCCGTGATATAGCTGGACATTTCAGACGCAAAGAACAGTGTGGCGTTAGCGATATCAGTTTGCGTGGCGCCCCTGCCCAGCGGAATCGTCTTGGCAAGCATGTCGATAATGCCTTTTTTGTCCGGTCCCGGGATAAAGTTAGTAGGGGCGGGGCCGGGAGCGACGCAGTTACAACGGATGCCGTTCTTGGCTTCGTTGAAAGCGGTCTGTTTGGTTAACGTATCAACGCCAGCCTTGGAAAGGGCGTAAGAGTTGCCCACGCCGTGGCCGTACATACGGGTACTGCCGGAACCGATGTTGACGATGGCGCCGGACTTCTGTTTTTGCATGTAAGGCAGCACTGCCTGCGTGGTGAGGAGAATGCTGGTGAGGTTGAGGTGGAAGTCTTTATCCCAGTCTTCCGGTTTAGCCTGGTCGAACGGCACACGGTTGGCGATGCCGCCAGCCACGTTGCAGAGGATGTCGATTTTACCAAAAGCTTCGACGACCTGTTTAACTAACGATTGTACGTTTTCCTTATTAGTGATATCCCCTTTGACGGCGAGGGATTTTTTGCCGGTCTTTTTAACGTCTTCCGCCGTAAGGTTTACATCATCAATAATGTCGGTTACGGCAACGGCGTCACAGCCCTCCTTAGCGAGGAGCAGGGCAATCTGCTTGCCGAATCCTATCTGACTGCCGGCGCCGGTTACCAGCGCAACTTTCCCTTTCAAACCCAGGTCCATATTTACCTCCTAAAAGAATTTTTGCTGGTACATTATATAACATATCAACAATTTAAGGAAAATCCAGGAAAAAGAAAACAAAAAATCCCCGGCAACGTTATTATGATATGAAGGAGAAAGTTTAAATTAGGTGAAAAGGCTGGTCTGGCCGGCGGGGCGCGCTACCTCCGCACCAAGGAGG
>CAIWTG010000151.1 GCA_903915565.1 uncultured Chloroflexota bacterium | reverse complement strand
GTCATTAATAAAATCGCTGATTTTGAAACGGCTGAAACCTTCGGCGTTGCCGCGATTAATGAGTTCACCCGCACGCAGCTGTTTCAGCTTGACGCCTGCACGCGCTGCGGCCGCTGCCAGGACGCTTGCCCCGCCTACTTTAGCGGTAAAGCCCTCAACCCCAAGCAGGTTATCTTGGACCTTAAGACACACATGTACGATGTCTATCCCGGTAAATTTTCCATTAAGGCGAAAACAGAACGCAAGGAAATGCTCGGCGGCGTCATTACCGACGAGGTCATTTGGGACTGCACGACCTGCCGCGCCTGCCAGCAGGCCTGCCCGGTTTATATCGAGCACGTGGATAAAATTATTGATATGCGCCGCAACCTGACGATGGAAAAAAGCCGATTCCCCGAAGCCGCCCAGGAAGCTCTAAAGAGTTTGAACACGCGTTTCCACCCCTACCGCGGCACCACCGCCACCCGGACTACCTGGTGCGAGGGGCTGAATGTTGCCACAGTCGCCGACGCCAAGGATGTTGACGTTCTTTACTGGGTGGGTTGTTCCGCTGCCCTGGACGACCGCAACATGAAGGTGGCTAAAGCGACGGCTAAAGTCCTGCAGGCCGCCGGCGTAAAATTCGCCATTTTGGGAGATGAAGAGGCCTGCTGCGGTGACCCTGCCCGTCGTATGGGTGACGAATACCTTTTCCAGACGCTCTGCAAACAGAACATTGAAATTTTAAAAGGTCACAACGTTAAAAAGATTATCACCTCTTGCCCTCACTGCTTTAACAGCCTTAAATTCGAATATCCGCAGTTCGGCGGCAATTTCGACGTCGTGCACCACACGCAGTTTCTCGCCGATTTATTGAAAAACGAACGCCTGAACGTTAAAAACCCCGCCTCACTAAAAACCGCTTACCACGACTCCTGTTACCTGGGACGCTATAACGATATCTACAGCGAGCCGCGGCAAATCTTGAAAGCGGTCAACACTAAAAACGTCGAGCTGCCGCGCCGCAAGTCCGACAGCTTTTGCTGTGGTGGGGGCGGCGGCCATATGTGGATGGAAGAAGACCCGGAAAAACGCGTCAGCAACCGCCGCGTGGAGGAAGTTTTAAAAGCCGACGTTAAGTGCGTAGCGACCGCCTGTCCCTATTGTTTGACGATGCTGGAAGACGGTATTAAAGCTAAAGGGGCGGAAGAAACAGTCAAAGCCATGGACCTTAGCGAACTGCTGGCAGCGTCACTAGAGTAATATTCCTTGTCATTCTGAGGGAGCATAGCGACCGTGAGAATCCATCCTTCTGTCATTCCAGCGAAGGCTGGAATCCATACTCGTATTAGAGTGTTGGTTGATTTTCTTAGTGGATTCTGACCGGAGTTTATACTGAGGGCAGCGAATGTTCCAGAATGACAAGTATAAGTACGTAATTGCGCAATTACGCCTTTGAGGGTAACTGAACTATCGCCGTGCCGGTGACGGTCTTTTCACCCTGCGGGTTTTCCGCCCAGATATCCACCCGGGCTAAAGTCCTGCCGTCCTCGACGTATTTTTTTACAACCTTGCCGTTGCAGACGATGTCCTCGTGGACTTTATTCATGCCGCGGTAGCTGCCGTTCAGCTTTAGCAGCGTCCCCTTTTCCCCCAGCCAGTCCGTGACCATCTGTCCCAGGAAGGAAAGCGTCAGCCACCCGTGCACAATCACCCCCGGCAGCCCGTTAGCAATGGCAAAATCTTTGTCGTAATGGATTTGATAAAAGTCGCCGGAGGCGCCGGCATATTTTACCAGCTGCATGGTGGTGGGGTACTTCACCAGCGCCGGTATATCGCTGCCTTCGTTGATATCTTCGAAATAAACCTGTGCCATATAAATCCTATATTCCCATTTTTCCTCTCCCCTTGCGGGAGAGGACCAAGGTGAGGGGGATGTTTTCAATACTTGATATAAGTGTTTTTCCCTTTGACCACGACCTCGCCGCGCTGGTTGGTATAGGTCATCTCGGTAAACATGAAAAGCGTCGGGCCTTCCGCGCCGGCCACCTGGCGTAGTCGCGTTAGTTTTGCGGTGACGGAAATTACATCGCCCGCCTTGATGGGCTGTAAATATTCCAGCTCGCTCGTTCCGTTGAAGAGTCGTTTTAACGGAATATCTACATTGAACAATTTATGCAGCAGTTCATGCGGCACGAGGGCGGCGGGGAAAGTTGGCGGGGCTTGTTTAAGCCACTTCGGATTGGGGTCGTCAATAGCCTCGGCGAACCTTTTTAACATGCCCTTCTCAATCTCGTAAACTTCCGGCCCGAACTCCACGTTAAGCAGGTTATTTAGTTCTTCGGTGATGACTGATTCGCCGGCCAAAGCTTTTCCTCCGTGCTAAATTGAAAAACGTTTTATTATAACCCGGCCAATTGCGCCTGCGCTACTATTTCTTTAGCGGGGGTAAGGGAATTGGCTGATAACCTTTTAATTTCTTCGCTACATTAGCGCAGTTCTTCCCAAAGTTCCAGGCGGTCATCATCCCCTCTTCGTCCTCCAGCACCTCCCCTTTTTCCCGCCCGAAAGCCATATTCCAGTACGTTGCGCCGGGGTTGACCATTTGCTGGATGTGGAACCAGAAAAGCAGCTCGGCGAAGGTGAAGTCCTGCCCCGCCCGCCGCGCCACGACCAAAGGACCGCCCACTTTGCCGGCATACATACCGCGGGACATGTAGCCCGCCCGCTCCAAAAATCCTTTAATCAGCGCCGTAGCCGAGCTGTAATACACCGGCGACCCGACGATGATAATATCTGCCGCCAGCATCTTGTTATGTATCGGCTGGAGGTCGTCTTTAATGGAGCACTCGTTAGGGTGTTCGTAACAAAATCCGCAGTGATTACACCCGCGGATGTCGAGTCCTGCCAGGGGTATTAGTTCTGTCTCGATTCCTTCTTCGGCGATAGCTTTTAAACAATGCGTCACCAAAATCTCGGTGTTGCCTGCTTTCCTCGGGCTGCCGACGATGCCGATTGCTTTCACGTTTAGCCTCCTGATGCTGTATAGAGCTTATGTTTTTTTATGTATTGAGCTACCGTTGCGGGGACTAGCTGTTCGATTGACTCGCCCTGCGCCGCCATCTCTCGGATTTCCGTGGCGCTGATGTCAATCCTGGGCTTATCCAAATACATCACTTTCTGCGATATGCCCGGCAGCACGCCCTCCAAAGCCTTTAAACTGGGCTTGGCGTAGCCCGGACGCGGTACCGCCACCAGCGTGCACAGGTTGATGATTTTAGACGGCTCATGCCAGTCCGGCAGCTGGGCCAAACTGTCCCACCCCAGAATAAAATAAAGGTCATCCTCGCCCGACTTTTTCTTGATTGCCGTAATCGTGTCGGAAGTGTAGGATGGTCCTTTGCGCTCAATCTCAACAGACGATACTTTCAGATATGGTTTCCCTTCGACCGCCAGTTTCAGCATCGCCAGGCGGTGTTCGGCCGGCGTTACATCTTCATTGGGGCGCGACATCCTCTGTCCCGCCGGTATTAGTAAGACTTCGCTTAAATCCAATGCGGCTTTCGCTTCTTCGGCCATCATCAAATGCCCCAGGTGCACGGGGTCGAAGGTGCCCCCCAATATTCCTATCCTGTTAGCCTTACTCCCCGGTTTATCCCACTCCCAGATGAGGTCGCCGCAGCGCACTTTATCCCCCGCCTTAACCCCCGCCTTCTCTAAAATACTATTTATACCGCGCTTTTCCAGCTGGCTGTTCAGCTGCCAGCGCAGTTCGCCTTCGGTAGCGCCGCCGCCGGCCATCAACCGGTCCAGTCCCGGCGCGTGGATTATCCACATATCGCCCTCTCTGGTAACCGTGATGCCGGTTTCTCTGGGTTGTGGACGGAATATCTTGCCGGGAGCTTCGGTATGCTTTGGCGTGACAGCCTGTTTCTTCAGCACCTCGAACGCCGCCGCCATCAGCTCATTAACGCCCTGACCCATTTCCGCGGAAATATAGTGGGCTTTAATATCCGCCCCGTTTAGTTCGCTTTTGATTATTTCCAGTTTTTCCTGCACTTCCGGCAGGTCTGTTTTATTCACCGCGACGATTTGCGGCTTTTTAGCTAATGACGGATCAAATAACGCCAGTTCGTTATTGACCTTTATCATGTCCTCGGTGGGAGTATCCGATGTGCCGCTTATCAAATGAATCAAAATTCTCGTGCGCATGGCGTGGCGCAAAAAGTCGTGCCCCAACCCTTTGCCCAGGTGCGCTCCTTCAATTAGTCCCGGTATCTCTGCCAGGACAAAACTATCCAGCCCGATATTTACCACACCCAGTATCGGCTCGAGCGTTGTAAAGGGATAGCTCGCCACTTTCGGTTTGGCCGCCGATGCCGCTGCCAGCAGGGTTGATTTTCCCGCGTTGGGATAGCCGATTATCCCCGCGTCGGCAATGAGGCGCATTTCCAGCCGGAGTGTTTTTTCCTCACCCTTTTCACCCCTTTGCGCCAGGCGCGGTGTCTGGTTAGTGGAAGACTTAAAATGGACGTTGCCCCAGCCGCCTTTTCCCCCCACCGCTATTAAAATTTTCTCGCCGATGTTGTTCAGGTCGGCGAGCAATACCTCGGTGTCACCTTCTTGAGCAATTATCATCGTCCCGGGCGGCACTGCCAGGATAATATCCTTGCCGTTCTTGCCGTACTTCTGTCTGCCGGCCCCGTTAAATCCATTTTCCGCTTTATACAGCTTGTTGTTACTAAAAGCCCGCAGGCTGTCCGTGCTCTTGTCCACCTTGATGATAACATCCCCGCCTTTACCGCCATTACCCCCATCAGGTCCCCCAAAAGGCACGTACATCTCACGGCGGAAGCTGACTGCTCCGTTCCCGCCAT
The DNA here is from genome assembly GCA_903915565.1 of uncultured Chloroflexota bacterium. GTDB lineage: Bacteria > Chloroflexota > Dehalococcoidia > Dehalococcoidales > RBG-16-60-22 > RBG-13-51-18. Next base: position 6,979 of record CAIWTG010000151.1, on the reverse strand, counting down.
CACCGGCTTTTATCTTGATATCTATTCTATCGAACATAAAATATTCACAATATTAAGTTAACAATATGATTATACAACAAGTGATTAAGATAAAGGGTATTTAATAAGAACAGCACTAATAATACTTTACTCAAAATGAAGCATTTACCTCTAAAGAGTGAAACTTAAACACAACGAACATGAATAAAAACGCTCAAGATAACCGCAAATGATTCACAAAGAAAGAACAAATTAAGAATAAGAAAAATGCGCAATTACGCAACGAAGCAAATACGAAAATACGCAGATACGGCTTTATTAACAGTAATAACACTAAGGAATATGAGTGAACAAAGGCTAAGCTAGGCTGGCAGCGCCGGCTTTGGGACGGATATGGCGCTGGATGTCGTGCAGCTTGCGTTTGAGGTAAGGGCTGGCAACGATATCGGTGCTGACCTTTTTGCAGGCGTTGGTAACGGCCGCGGCGTCACGGTTGCCGAGCGCCTGCCCTATCTGGTCGAGGGAGAAGTTGGTCTCCTGCCGGATGAGGTACATGGCCAGGCGGCGGGCTAAAGCGGTATCTTTATCGCGCTCCCGCCCCAATAACGCATCCCGGGACAGCTGGAAGGAATCCGCTACTGCTTCGATAATCATCGTCGGCGTAACTTCGTCCGAGTTAGTCTCTTTGTTGGAGATGTCTTCCAGCGCTTTTTCGGCAATCTCTAATGTGGGCGTCGCTTGAATGAGCTTGGAAAAGGCGCAGACACGGTTCAGCGACCCCTCCAGAACCCTGATGTTGTCCAGCGCCGAATTGGCGATAAACTCCAGCACGTCCTTGGGAACGTTGATGCCCTTCTGCCGGGCTTTGGACTGCAGGATAGCCAGTCTGGTCTCGTAGTCCGGCGGCTGTATGCTGACGGTTAAACCCCACTCGAAGCGTGAGCGTAAACGCTCTTCGAGCAGGGGCATGGACTTAGGCGGGCAGTCGCTGGTGATGACTATCTGGCGGTTGGTGTTGTGCAGCTCGTTGAAGGTGTGGAAGAAGCTCTCTTCGGTCTGCTCTTTCCCGCCGATGAACTGGATGTCGTCAATCAGCAGCATGCCGATACTGCGGTATTTGTTGCGGAAATCCTCGGTATTTTTCTCCCGTATCGACGTCACGAATTCATTGGTGAACTGCTCGGCGCTGGAACAGATGACGTTAAAGTGATTAGCCACCGCCAGTTGGCCGATGGCGTGCAGCAGGTGCGTCTTGCCCAAACCGGCGCCGCCGTAGAGGAAGAGGGGATTGTATATTTGCCCCGGGGTCTGGGCGACGGCTAGTGAGGCGGCACGCGCCATGCGGTTGCCGTGGCCTTCCACAAAAGAATCAAAGATATAATTAGGGTTAAGCCGGGTAAAAGCAGGCGGCGGCGGAGTCATTGCCGCTTGGCCATTATCCGCAAAGGGCTGGTGAGACTTGCCGTTAACCCGGAAAATGACCTTAACCTGCGGCGAGGTGAGCCCGACCAGCGATTTTTCAATGAGCGATAGCTGGGTTTTCTCGAGGTATTCCGCGGCAAAGGTGTTGGGCACGCCGATGACAAACTGGTTGTCCTGGTAGCTCAAGCCGACGCTTTTGCTGAACCACGTGCGGTAGTTCGGCTTGCTGACCTGGACCTGTAAATCCCCCAGCGCGATTTCCCATATTTCCTGTGGTGTTCGGTGGTTGTTTGGGTTCATAATACATACGAAATGCCTGCTGGTTTTACCGCGGCAGGCACATCAATCTCCCGTTCTTAGACAAAAAATCACCCTCAAGTTAGAATATCACATGGGTACCCCGCCCGGCTCGGCGGGTCTGTAGTTAAAACCGTTTTCAGGCGGTTATTTAGCTAACAAAAAACAGCATAAACTCTGGGATATTAAATGGCAAATATTTTGGTGATGAAGCCCAGACGTTTTTCAATGTTACCTGCTCATGGAATCTCTTTAGAACTCCGTTTATTGCGTGTTTGCTATACTCGCATGCGTGATGACGTATGGTGGAAAAAAATATATTTTAGTGTTAAAATTTTGTAGTCTGGAGGCAGAAGTTGCGCATTGTTTTTATGGGCTCTCCCAGGTTCTCCGTTCCGTCACTGGAACAGCTGTTACTTAATAACTATGACGTTGTAGCCGTATACACCCAGCCGGATAGGCCTTCCGGTCGCGGTCGCGCCTTAATGCTGTCGCCGGTTAAGGAAGCCGCGCTTAAGTGGAAGCTGCCGGTAAAACAGCCGCCCACCCTTAAAGCCCCCGAGGCTTTAGCGGAGTTGACAGCTCTTAAGCCGGATGTAATCGTTGTTTGCGCCTTCGGTCAGATTCTGCCTAAAGAATTAATCGAGATACCCCCCCGCCAGTGCCTCAACGTGCACTTTTCTTTACTGCCGCGGCACCGCGGCGCTTCCCCGGTGACGGCAGCCATACTTGCCGGAGATGAGTATACCGGCGTCAGCATCCAGCTGGTCAGGTTCAAGCTTGATACCGGGCCGGTGCTGGCATCCGCTCCCATCCCCATCCAGCCTGATGACAATACCGGTACGCTCCTGGAAAAACTGAGCGTCGTCGGCGCCCATCTCTTACAGGAAGCCCTGGTAAACTGGCTGAACGGCACTATCTCCCCACTCCCCCAGGACGAAACTAAGGCAACTTACTTCGGGCAGGTGAAAAAGGAAGACGGAGAAATCGACTGGACGCTGCCCGCTTTAGAAATCTGGCGGCGCGTTAGAGCTTATTATCCCTGGCCCGGTTGTTACACTACCTGGAGGGGAAAAACACTTAAAATGAACGAGGCTTTTTATTTACCTGGTGCTGTCAAAGAGGAGGCCGGCAGAGTATTTGCTCTGGATAAAGAGAAAGGCGGACTGGGCGTCGCCACCGGCGATGGTGTTCTTGGGATTAAGAATATTCAATACGCCGGTAAGAAAGCTATGACCGCCGCCGAATTCTTAAGGGGCCAGCGCGACTTTATCGGCTCTAAGCTGCCTGACTAGCGCAATTGCGCATTTACGATATAATCTTAGCCTCAAAACACTGCTGTTGCTTCCCCGAACCTCCCCCGCTATAATCAGGTTATGGATAAATCCCCGTATTCCCAGGAAAATCTCCGCCAGTTCGATACCCTGGTGGCTATCATCGCTAAACTCCGTGCGCCGGATGGCTGTCCATGGGATAAGGAACAAACCCACCAGAGCCTGCGCGAGAACCTCCTTTCTGAATCCTACGAAGTCCTGGAGGCATTGGATAAAGGGGCCAGGGATACACTCTGCGAGGAGCTGGGCGACCTCCTGCTGCAAATCGTCCTCCATGCCCAGATTGCCAAGGATGACGGCGAGTTTGCCATCGGCGACGTTATAAAAAGCATTAACGAAAAGCTAATCCACCGCCACCCGCATATCTTCGGCACCCACCAGGTTAAAGACTCCGCCGAGGTGATGCACAACTGGGAGGAGCTTAAGAAAGAGGAGCGGGAAGAAGGGACCTCTATTTTGCAGGGCGTGCCCAAAGAGATGCCGGCCCTGGCTTATGCTTGCGAGATATCCCGCCGCGCCGTCCGTGTTGGTTTTGAGTGGGAAAATCTCGAGGGCGTGCTTGATAAACTGGCGGAAGAGGTAAGGGAAATCAAAGACACCGCCAGCCCCGAAGAAAAAGAGCAGGAGTATGGCGACCTGCTGTTTACTCTGGTCAATGTCGCCCGCTGGGAGGGCATTGACGCCGAAGCGGCGCTGCGGTCGGCGAACCAAAAATTCTTTAAACGCTTTGTGCACATGGAAGAGCTTTGTCAGAAACGCGGCATCGATTTTTCCAAACTCTCATTTAAAGAAAAAGACGACCTCTGGGAGGAGGCGAAAAAGGGAGTGAAGGAAACAAAGTAATGGAAATAAAAACACTCCCCGTCAATAAAGCCACGCTGGACAAGTATTGCTTAATCCCGTCCTATTTTGAAGTAGACTCGGTGCTTAACGTCGATGTCCTTAACGATGGTTTCAAAGGGATGAAATTCAAAGAGGAAAAGGTTGCCCGGCCTTACCGAAAAAATTATGACACCGAGGGAGAGCCTTTTTTCTGGCTCAATTTTAATACGGGCAATTGGGTAGCCTTCCTCGGGTATGAAGGCGCCGCTCTGGTCGGGGGTCTGACGGTAGCCTGTAAGACTCCGGAATTAAGAATGCTGAATGGCCGAGACGACCTGGCTGACGTGTGGGATATCCGCATCCACCCCGACTATAAACATCAGGGCTTTGGCACTAAGCTTTTTCAGGAAGCAGTAGCCTGGTCCAGGAGCCGGAGCTTTAAGCAGCTGTGTGTAGAAACTCAAAACATTAACGTGCGCGCTTGCCGGTTTTATCTTAAACAGGGATGCCGTCTTGGTGCTATCAACCGCTTTGCGTATTATAGCAATCCGAAAGAACGGGATGAAGTCCAGCTCATCTGGTTTATGGATTTATAAAGAAAGGTGTGGAATACTTTAGGTGTGATAATAGCCGGGGAGGAACAATGGTCGGGGCGAGTGGATTTGAACCACCGACCTCAGCGTCCCGAACGCTGCGCGCTAACCAAACTGCGCTACGCCCCGCCGCCACTTATTATAAAGGCTGCAAGGTTGTTTAAGCAAGAAACCAAACTGTCATTCCAGCGCAGGCTGGAATCCAGGCGGGGTAAGGGAGCGTAAAAGCGTAAGTGAGGAAAAGAGTAATTGCGCAACTGCGAAATACTTAATCTCATTTCAGCGTAGGCTGGAATCCAGGGGTGGAGAGGTAAGAGTAAAATATGAAATACATCGTACTAATCATTGACGGCGCCGCCGGACTCCCTATCTCCGACCGGCACGGCCAGACCAGCCTTGAACTGGCGCACACCCACAACCTCGACGCGTTAGCATCGCAGGGAACGTTAGGACTTACCCGAACCGTCCCCGCCGGCATGGAACCCTCCAGCGCTTGTGCATGTATGTCCGTAATGGGCTACGACCCCACCGTCTACTACAAAGGCCGGGCTTCTATCGAGGCGAAAAGCATGGGGATTGACATCTGCCAGGGCGAAGTTGTTTTCCGCTGCAACCTGGTTACCGTTAAAGACGGCAAGATGTTTGACTATTCCGCAGGCCATATCCCCACCCCCGAAGCCGCCCATATTATAAAGTCGCTTAATCAAAATCTAGGCGGCAAAGACATCAAGTTTTACCCTGGAGTCGGCTACCGTCACATTTTGAAAATAAAGGACCATGAGGATACCCTAAAGGCTAAGTGCACACCACCCCATGATATCCCCGGCAAACCCGTTAAAGACTATATCCCGCAGGGTTCCGGCGCCGACTTGTTATTAGACCTCATGGCGCGTTCTGAAATACTATTGAAAAGCCATAAAATCAACGAGAAACGGCTCAAGCGCGGCGATGTGCCTGTTACTACTATTTGGCTTTTTTGGGGCAGTGGGCAGGTTCCTGCGATGCCTGCCTTTAAACAGGCTTACGGAATATCCGCCGCCATGACCTCCGGCGTTGACCTCCTCAACGGTTTAGCCAAGATGGCGGACATGACGATATTAAAGATTAAAGGCGTCACCGACGCTCTCGATAGCCACCATAACGCCCAAGCCAGAGGCGCTTTGGAGGCTTTAAAGAAACACGACCTCGTTGTCATCCATATCGAAGCGCCGGATGAAGCCGGGCACAGCGGCCATGCTGACGAGAAGATAAAAGCTATTGAGGACATAGACCGTGACGTAATTGCGCAAATACGCAATTACTCTAACGACCGGCGTATCCTTATAATGCCGGACCACCCCACCCCCGTCGCCATCCGCACGCACAGCCCCGACCCCGTGCCGTTCTTGATATGGGGCAAGGGCATCAGCGCTAACGGCGCCGCGCGCTTTACCGAGGCGCAGGCCAAAGCCACTGGCGTTTTTATCGGCGATGGGTATAAAATAATGGATAAATTGCTCGGGAGATAGAGCGTAAATTCTCCAGCGAGTATCTGCGCAGTTGCGCAACTACTCAAACGTCATTCCCGCGAAGGCGGGAATCCAGGTGGTGGGTGGACGAAGTAAGAATGAAGGAAAAGCGCAATTGCGCAAATGAGTAAAAGAGTAATTGAGCACCCTGTCATTCCAGCGCAGGCTGGAATCCAGGTGGCGGGGTGATAAAATGAGTAAGTGAGGAACTGATAACATGCCCTTAGTCGTTCAAAAATATGGCGGCTCATCTTTAGCCGATGCCGCCAAGATTAGAAACGTCGCCCGGCGCATCGCCAAGACGCGTAAAGCCGGCAAACAGGTTGTGGTCGTTGTCTCCGCCATGGGTGACACCACTGACGACTTAATTAAACTGGCTTACCAGGTCAACAAAAAACCTGAAGAGCGCGAGCTTGACGTTCTCCTCTCCACCGGCGAGCTGGTCGCCAGCACCCTCCTGGCCATGGCACTGCACGGTATGGGTTTGCGTGCCATCAGCTTGAGCGGCGCCCAGGCCGGCATTAAGACGGACGACGCTTACAATAAGGCGCGTATCACTAACATCGAACCCGTTCGCATCTTTAAGGAGTTGACCAAAGACAACATCGTTATTGTGGCCGGCTTCCAGGGCATCACTCAAGACGAGGATATCACCACCCTGGGGCGCGGCGGCTCCGATACCACCGCGGTAGCCCTCGCGGCAGCCCTCAAGGCGGAACGCTGCGAGCGCTATACCGATGTTGACGGTATCTATACCTCCGATCCGCGCCTCATCTCCAAAGCCCGCAAACTGCGCGATATCAGTTATGACGAAATGCTGGAAGTGGTGACCTATGGTTTTAAATCCGTCCAACCCCGCGCCGTAGAGCTGGCGGAAGTCTATAACATCCCCTTCCTCGTGGCGTCCAGTTTCAACAACAACGCCGGTACGTTGATTCACTTGGCTAAAGGAAACGTAAATAGCCATCATTGATTTTTAGGGCGATGTACTTTCGGTGTGCCGATTCAATGGTAGCATTACAGC
>CAIWTG010000150.1 GCA_903915565.1 uncultured Chloroflexota bacterium | reverse complement strand
TTTCCTTTATTTTCCCGACGAGTTGGCGGTATTGCGCCGCGGTGTAGCCCCGCCGCATGGCTTTGAGGATGGCGTCGCTGCCTGCCTGTACCGGCAGGTTGATTTGCTCGCAGACTTTGTCTAAAGCGGCAATAGCGTGAATAAGCTTGTCGCTCATGTCTTTGGGGTGGTTGGTTAAAAAGCGCAGACGCCTTAGCCCCTCGATTTTGTTCAACTCTTTAAGCAGGTCGGCGAGGTCGGGTTGGTCGGGCAGGTCGTGACCATAAGAATCAACATTCTGCCCCAGCAGGATGACTTCTTTAGCCCCCCGCCGTGCCAGTTCCTCCACCTCACAAATGATTTCCTCCGGGAGGCGGCTTGTTTCACGTCCGCGCCGGTAGGGGACGATGCAGTAGGAGCAGAAATTATCGCACCCCTGGCTGATGGGCACATAAACGCTGGGGTTGGGTTTTTCCGGCAGCGTTGCCGACACCGTTTTTGCCAGCCATGGCGGATATTCCCCCGCTTTGAAAAAGTGGTCAATAAAGGGGAACTTTTTATGCAAAACACCGGTGTCAGAATCCACGATGCAGCCGGTAAGCGCTATCAGTGTGTTTGGTTTTTCTTTCTTTAAATGCTTCAGGTCGTGCAGCTTGTTGACGACTCTATCCTCGGCGCTTTGCCGCACGACGCAGCTGTTCAACACGATAAGGTCGGCGTCGTTAATGCTTTCCGACGCTTTATATCCCAGCTCCTCAAAGCGCGCCGCGAGGCGTTCTGATTCAGCTTTATTCATCTGGCAGCCGATGGTCCAGATATGATAGGTTGGCATAATAATAGTATACTCCGGAACGTTGTTGCGGGAAAAATGCGCCTGGGGTGGTAACGGAAAACTAACTACAAACTACCAATTACTAGAGTGGCGGAGGGGGAGGGATTCGAACCCTCGTCCCCAGTTTCCCGGGGAAATCGCTTAGCAGGCGACCGCACTAGACCACTATGCGACCCCTCCATGTGTATGAAGAAAAAGAAAAACTATCGGTCAACTAATTATATCTTAACTGGGGAATATGCTCAATAAAGAGGCGCGTTATTTTGCTTACGGCGTCCAGAGCGTTGAAAGTAAAATGGCAGCAATGCCGACGATTACCGCGATAATCCCAATGACTTTATATCTTGAAGTAATTTGTTTTGCCTTTTTTGTCTGTTCCTCTTCTGTTGTGGACTCTTCCGACCGCTTGAGAATAATCCCCTTGCCCTGCCAGCCCATATAAAGGTACCAGACTCCCAATCCCAGAACTACAATCCCCATTATCAGTCCGAGAGTATCCATGTCTTCTCCTTTTAGCGTTTGATTCGAGCCGCACCGATTATTTCCTTAAGATTTTTGATGCATTGTTTTTCTATAAAGCTCCGGATGCCTTCCAGCACGTCCAGCGCTGCCCGCGGATTGTTGAAGGTGGCGCTGCCCACCTGCACGGCGCTCGCCCCGGCCATAATATATTCTAAAGCGTCTTCCCCGGTCGTAATGCCGCCCAGCCCCACCACCGGTATTTTAACCGCCCCCGCCACCTGATAGACCAGCGCCAGCGCCAGCGGCTTGATGGCCGGACCGGAGAGTCCGCCGGTGCCGTTAGCCATGACCGGTTTTTTCCGGCGAATATCTATCGCCAGGCCTTTAAAGCAGTTGACCAGCGATATCGCGTCCGCGCCGGCGGCTTCCACTGCTTTGGCCACCGCAACGATATCCGGCGCATTTGGCGTCAGTTTGACCATCACCGGGAGCGAGGTCGCTTGCCTGACGGCTTTAACCACGTCCCCGGCGCACTCAGGTTCCGCTCCGAAAGCCGCCCCGCCGGCATTAACGTTGGGGCAGCTAATGTTCACCTCCAGCCCACTGACGCCCTTAACACCATCGAGGGCGCTTGCTAACTCGCCGTATTCTGCTACCGTGTCGCCGGCAATGTTAACGAAAACCGGTACGCGCCATCCCGCCCATACCGGCGCTTTTTCTTTGATGACGGCCTTGACCCCGATGTTTTGCAGGCCGATGGAATTAATCATGCCGCAGGCAGTTTCCACCAGACGCGGTTGCGGGTTGCCCTCGCGCGGCTTGAGTGTTGTACCTTTGCAGATAATCGCGCCCAGCTGCTGGATATCGATAAGTTCAGCGTATTCAATGCCATAACCGAAGGTGCCGGAAGAAGTTATGACGGGGTTTTCCAGTCGCAGTCCTTTAGCCAATTGAACTTTTAAATCCGGTGCCACGATTGATACCTGCCTGTTTTTAGTCCTGTCAAAAAGCTTAACAGACTATTTACCTCGATGCAAGTTACGGCAGGGGAACCCTTGACCGACATGTTTGGCGGACGGATTCAAGCAGCATTGCTCACAAAGCGGACGCGGCCGGCAGGTTTCTTTGCCTAATCTTACCAGGAGGGCGTGGTATTCATTAAAGAGAGAGACATCAGCCGGCAGGTTATCCATAAAAAGCTTCTGCCAATCCGCGTAGTTATCTTTAGGAGGCTTGAATCCCGTCCGCCCCATTATCCGCCGGGTGTAAGCGTCAATAACGAAGACGGGCTTGTTGCCGGCATAAAGTAATATGGCATCGGCGGTTTCCTCACCGACACCGTAAATACCGAGCAGCTGCCGACGCAGTTCGTTTGTATCTACTGAAAAAAGCTTGTCTAAACTATCGTCATAACTCTCCCCGAACCACTCCACAAAGGCTTTAAGCTTGCGCGCCTTGACGTTATAATACCCGCAGGAGTGAATCAGCTCTGCGAGCTTTTCCTAGGGGAGTTGGCGCAGGGCGTCGGGCTTTAAAGCGCCAGCCTGCTTGAGGTTTTTGATGGCTTTTTCCACGTTGGTCCAGGCGGCGGACTGCGTTAATATCGCCCCGACGATTACTTCGAATGGCCGTTCGGCAGGCCACCAGTGTTGCGGTCCATATTCGTCAAATAGGCGCCGGTAGATATTCAGGAGGGTTCGTTGCAGACTCGGGACAGCCATAACCTAATCCAGCGGCGTCATTGTCAGCAGTTTTTTAGCAATGTCCGGGTATTTGGCGATAAACTTTAATTCGTCCTGCAGCAGAGGCTTGTGGGATTCGACATTGGCGTACCTGACCAGCTCCAGGATTTCATTAGCTTCTTCCCGGCTCTTGTTGATAAACGATACGTCCAGTTTACCCATCACGTGGCTGAATCCGGAAATGCCGCTATATTGCCCGGTAGTAATCTCGCGTCCGGTTTCCACCGTTATCGGTTCGCCGCGCCCGAGCTCTTCATAGCTGTACAGTTCATAGTTGCCGGGGTCTTTAAGAACGCCGTCGGCATGAATGCCGGAAGCATGGGCGAAAGCGTTATCCCCCACTCCCGGCTGATTAATCGGTATGGGGACATCGAAGGCATAGCTGGTGAACTTGGTTATTTTGGAGGCATGGTTGAGCTTAATGTCGCCAGCCAGCGGGTACTTATCCGCGAAACCCTTGGACTTGGTTAAAGCGAGGATAACGGCTATCAGGTCGGCATTGCCGGCGCGTTCGCCGATGCCGTTGAGGGTGGTGTTGATGTAGGCATCCTGCCCGCCGTCAATAACGCCCTTGGCGCCGGCGATAGAGTTGGCAACGGCCATACCCAGGTCGCCGTGGCAGTGCAGCTCAATCGGTATCCTTATTTTTTCCGCCAGAATTTTGGTGGCGTCGTATATCGTGAAGGGATTATCGTAACCTAAAGTATCACAATAACGCAAACGGTCGGCGCCGTGCTGTTTAGCCGCCAGTCCGAATTCGATTAAGTAGTTAATATCGGTACGCGAGGCATCCTCGGCATTAACGCCGATTGATTCCGCGCCGTATTTCCGGGCGAGTTTGACTGCCGCCACCATCTCTTTAATGACGCTGCTTTTATTCTTTTTTCCCCGGAACTTAAAGTTAATCATCTGGTCGGAGGTGGATATTGAAAGGTTGAGGTGTTTAATGTCCGGCACTCTATCAAATGTGAGTTCCACATCCTCCGCCACCGCCCTTATCCACCCTCCCAGCCGGATGGACTTAAGCACGCCCATTTCCGCTAACTCCAGATTGGCTTGAAGGTAATTCTTCTCGTGCCTGGTGGTAGGGAAGCCGAATTCCGACTGGAAAATACCCATATCATTAAGGTAGATGTTAATCATGGTTTTTTCCAGCTTGGAAAGCCCCAATTTGGCGGTCTGCACGCCTTCGCGGTTAGTTACATCAATCAGGT
>CAIWTG010000149.1 GCA_903915565.1 uncultured Chloroflexota bacterium | reverse complement strand
CTCCGGGCGCTATCGAGCCCTTAATATCTTCTTCGAAGGAAGCATAAGCGGCATTTAACGTGTACAGCGCCAGCGCTTGTTGCGGCGAGATAGCTTCCTCCGGCAGCAGCACTTGCCCGGAATCGGCTTTACGGGTTACGGCGGCGTAAATACCCACCAGCGGATTGCAGGGGACTACCGGCGCATCCGAGCTGCCAGCTACAACCACGCCGCTTTCCAGCGGCGATTTTATCCGGTAAAGCCACGGCAACTGGCTTTTAGCTACCATCGCCAGGTAGCGCTCGCCGCTGTAGTAGATAAACGGCGGCTGGGTGACGATAACACATCCCAGCTTTTTTAGTTGTTTCAGCAAGTCGGGAGGACATTCGCCGCAATGCTCGATACGATGCCGCCGCCCGGCCACTTTAGCATGGCGATTGACGTATTCCAGCGCCCTTACCGCGCTCTCGACATGGCTCCGGGCCACGGCGTGAAAGGCTAGTTGAAATCCGGCGCGATGACAGTCCAGCGCTGTAGAATTCAACTCATCCTGGGGCGTATTTGTATCCAGCAGGAATTTCACCGCCCCCAGCCTGAGCTGATTATCCCCCGAGCCCGTGGTTATGCCGGATTCCTGGAATTGGCGCCGCGTCTCCGGGCCGGTCATCATGGATACACGGCTCTTCAGCCTGCCGGAATCTGTAAAATCCTTGATTATCTGCCAACGATTAAGGTCGGTTTTATAGGTAGCCTCCTGGAAAGAGGTTATCCCATAAGATAGAAAGTGCTCGTTAAGGAGTCTGACGCCTTCTGCGAACTCGGCTTCAGTAAAAGGCGGCAGCGCCGGAAACATATCCAGCAGTATACCGTTCGGCTCGCCGGTGGAAAGGTCGCGTTGGATACAACCGCCGGGCGGCTCAGGTGTTTCGATGTTGATACCGGCCACGGAAAGCGCCATGCTGTTAAGCACGCAGGCATGCAGCGAGCGGTGGCTGATAATAACAGGGTGGTCGGGGGCGGCCTCATCGAGGTCAAAGCGGGTAGGGCAGTGTTTTTCCGCCAGGTAAAACTCGTTATAGTTGGTGCCCCTCAGCCATGTCCCGGGTGGAGTCACAGTGGCTTTTCGGTGGATGGCCTCTTTAATATCCGCGATAGAGCGTATAGCAGGTGGACTAAGGTCGATGCTGAGGAGCTTTTGCACCAGGGAAAAGAAATGGAGATGGGCGTCGTTAAAGCCGGGCACTACCGTCCTGCCGCCGCAATCGATGACCCTGGTTTTAGCTCCGGATACCGAACCGAGTGCGTCGTTACCGTCCACCAGTGCTATTTTGTCGCCGGTAATAGCCACCAGTTCTGCGGACGGCTGTGCGGCGTTCATGGTGATGACGTTGGCGTTTTTAAGGATAATATCGGCGCGCATAAGGATTCTCTTTTGACGGGGGGGTCTTGTTCCCAGTATACTACCGTTATTCACGGTACTGCAAAGGAGGCAGCATGAAAATACATAACTACCACCAGGTCGATGGTCTTAAAGCGGCGCCGGGGGTCACCATGCGCGTGGT
>CAIWTG010000148.1 GCA_903915565.1 uncultured Chloroflexota bacterium | reverse complement strand
TCGATAAGCGTGTTGCTGCCGTGCCCCGCTACAATACGCTCCACCGGTACGCCCGCATAACCAGAAAGCAGACGACGTAACTCCTGCTGGCCGTCGTCGGGGTATATGTTATAATGTTTACACTTTGCCAAAGCCTTCAGGACGCGCGGCGAGCAGCCGTAGGGATTTTCGTTGGCATTCATCTTAATGATATGGGATACCGACACTTCCACCTTGCCCTTGAGTACGTCCGGCGAAGTGCTGGCCGTATAGCCGGTAAAGCCGGCAAGATGAGGTCGAATATACTTTTCTATGCTTTCAGCCACCTGAATTACCCCCTATCCTGCGCCCTTGAGGCGCTTTTCTACCGCGCGGGCGTGGGCGTCAAGCCCTTCCGCTTTAGCTATTCGCATTACGGCATCGCCAATCTGTTTGATATCTTTAACATCCGTCTTGACCAGACTGATAAGCTTCACAAAATCCAGTACATTCAATGGCGAGCTGAACCTGGCAGTACCGCCCGTCGGGAGGACATGGCTGGGCCCGGCGGCATAGTCCACCAGAGCTTCAATAACGTTCTCACCAACAAAAAGACAGGCGGCGTTGCTTACCTTATCTATATAGGAGCCGGCATTTTTCACCACCAGGCAGAGGTGCTCCGGGGCGTAAAGATTCGCCAGTTCAATGGCCTCTTCTACAGTTTTAACCACAGCGATAAAGCCACGCTTCTCTAACGCCTCGGCGACAATAGAGCGGCGGGGCAGGTCTTTGGTCTGTTTTTCAACTTCCTGATTCACGGCGTCGGCCACCTGTAGTGATATAGCAATCAATATAGATAATGCCAGCGAGCCGTGTTCTGCCTGCGCTACAAGGTCGGCGGCAACGTAAGCTGGATTAGCCGTACCGTCCGCAATGACGATAACCTCGCTAGGACCATAGAGTCCGTCAATCCCCACCGCGCCGTAGACCATTTTCTTAGCCAGCGTGACGTAGAGATTGCCCGGCCCGTAGATTTTATCTACGGCGGGAACGGACTTGGTGCCGTAAGCCAGCGCCGCAATAGCCTGGGCGCCGCCGATGGAGAAAATCCGGTCAACCCCGGCTATTTTAGCCGCTGCCAGTGTAATCTTCGATATCCGGCCGTCCTTCTGGGGCGGGGTACAAACGATTATTTCCTTAACGCCGGCGACGCGGGCAGGAACGACCGTCATTAAAAGAGACGACGGCAGCGGCGCCGTACCGCCGGGAATATAGACGCCAACGCGTGCCATCGGGCGTATCAGCCAGCCCAGCTTGGCTTTAGATTCCTCGTTAAGGAGCTTTTTCTTTTGCCTCTGGTGATATTCCTTAATGTGCAAGGCAGCCAGTTTCATTGCTTTAAGAAGATTTTCATCCACCTCGCGGTAAGCGCGGTCGACCTGTTCTTTAGAGACCTCTAACGAGGTCAGTTTAACGCCGTCGAACTTTTGGGTAAAATCATATAATGCAGCGTCGCCGCGTTGACGTACTTCGTCAACAATCTGGCGGACGCTTTTCTCTAAAGCTTCATCGCCGCCGGCCACGCCAACAGTCTGGCGCATAAAAAGCGGCCTGGCTTTATCAAAGCCCTCAATAATTCTCATTTAGTTATCCCCTACCGCAGTGCGCAGTCTTTCTACAATATAATCCATCCGCTGACGCTTGCCGGCACTTACCGTGCCGGTATTGCCGATGAGGCAGGCGGTAGACTCGAAAAGCGTCTCGATAATTTTAAGGTTATGGCGGGCGATGGTCCTGCCCGTCTCGGTATTTTCAATCAGCAAATCGGCGTCGTCCGGCAAAAAGGCTTCGGTGGCGCCCCAGGTGGGAATAACGCGGTAGTGCCCAAGGTGATTCTCCCGGGCAAACTTATCGGCGATGTTGACGTACTCCGACGCTAAACGGAACGGCTCCGCCCTACCGCCAACAAAGCCCTGCAGGTCGGCAGAATCATTGACGGAGAGATTTTGACTGACCACAGCCACCAGCCTGACCTTACGCAGTTTTAAGTCTAATACCTCTTTGACCGGACTGGACGGGAATTGAGCGAGGTGGTCGGTAACCCAGTCCCGGCCGGTAATAGCGAGGTCGAAGTTGCCGTTGGCAACCTGCAAAGGCATGTCCTGCGGGCGAATTACTTTCACCACCACCCCCTCTAGGGCAATCTTGGGGCGGCGTTCGCCGTCGGTTGAGGGATAGCCCTCTATCCTGATGTCCGCTTTATTTAAAAGCTCGACAGTCTGCTGCTGCTGGTGTCCGTCCGGCAAGGCCAAACGCACGGTATCTGGGTAGTATTTTGGAGTAGATACTGTTATTTTCCCCGCCGCTGTCGCTTTTTTCTCGCCAGCGCTTTTGGCAATATCCGGCGCGGCGTCAACAATAGACGCGACGATTTTATCAAAATCGCGTTTTGCCCGGCTGTTGCGGTTAACGATAAGAAACGTGCTGCTATCCAGTACCAGGCTGACGGGTGATAATCCATAAGACATGATTTCTGCTGTATCTTCCGCCGCCAGCAGCGCCATTTCCGCGTTTTCCGGTGGATAAGCCTCGGCGGCGCCCCAAACCGGGAAGATGCTGAAACGGCTCAAGCGATGCTTGAGGGCAAAAGCCTCCGCCAGGTTGGGATATTCGCTGGCAATGCGCAAAGGCGAGCCGTTCTGCCGCAAGTCCATTGATTTACTGGCTGACGTCATATACAGCGAACTCTGCCCGTATTGCAGGTCGCTGACTTTAACAACATCGGAGGAGGGGTATTTGACCAGCAGTTCTTCAATCCAGTCCAGCCCGCAAATCCCCAGGTCGTAGTTGCCCATAGCTATCTGGATGGGGATGTCTTTCTCATGGAAGACGCGCATCAGCAGGTCGGGGAACTTAGCCGACTTCGGCCGGTAAAAGCCCATGCTGGAGTGATACTCGTCAAGACGCCAGTCGGCTTTCTGGAGTAAAGCGGCTGTTTTTCTCAATAATCGCCCTTTAGGCAGGGCTATCTTAAGCGGCACGCTGGACCTCCAGGAATCTAATGACTTCCGGCACTGACCGGACTTCTGTTCTTCTAGATTTGGCCTTATTAGTCAACGATAACGTCCCATCGTTTTTAACCTCTAGCGTCCAGTCGGCGGACTTGCCATCTAAATCAATCTCGGCAATAAAGCCGGAATTACGTAAGGCACTGGCAATTTTAAAAACCACGATAGCGTTGCTGCCTTTTACCAGTATTTTCTCGGCAGGCGGTGGTAGTTTTATTTTTGCTAACTTAATCAGACGGTCGAGGTAGATAGCGAAACCGGAGGCAGGCACATCGCCGCCGCCCATGGAAGGAATCAAGGCGTCATAACGCCCGCCCCCACCGATTTTCTCCTTGCCCATAAAGAGCTGGAAAATCACGCCGGTATAGTACTCGAAGCCGGCGCCGGAGGCGATGTTGGTATCGAACTTTATGTCAAGACTTTCCAGAACAGCTGTAGTGTCAAGAAAATCATCTAAAGACGGTTTAATTTCCGGCAAAGCGCGACAAAGCGCCGCTCGATTTTCTCGTAAGAAGCCCGGCGACTGCCCTTTTATGCTCAATAAATCACTCAACCCCGGAATAGAACGACTGGCTTTAGCTAAAATCGTGGTATCACCGTCGAGAATGCTGTCCAGTATTTTTTGCCGCTCCTCGGGATTAAGCTTGAGTTTAGCCAATAACGCCTTGAGGATGCCGGCATGTGACAGGCGTAATTCTACGTCTTTTAGTCCTAATTTATTGGCAATTTCCATTGACAGCGCCATCAGTTCCACGTCCGCTATTGCCGACCCCGCCCCGATAAGCTCGGCGCCGCACTGCCATCGCTCGCGGTTTTTATCCCCGATTTCAAAGGTAAACATGTTGGCGGCATAAAAAAGTCGCGCCAGCCCCTGCCCGGACATCGTCTCGGTATAAAGCCGGGCGACGGGTATAGTGCCGTCAGGGCGCAGGACGACCCGCTCGCCGCTCCATCCATCCCAGTCGAGGAATGAATATACTTTACCCAGCATGGTGGGCGTCAGCGTCCCTGCCGAGGTGAACAGGTGCAGGTACTCGATGGTCGGCGTCCTGACCTCGCGGTAGCCCCACTTTATAAAACAGTCGCGGCAAATTCCTTCCAGCCGATGGAACATCGCCATATCGACCGGGGACATATCGCGCATGCCTTTACAGCGCTGGATTTTCATGCTTTTTCCTTTTCGTGAAATATGGCTAAATTATACCATATCTTGTAGCTATTTTTTGTTGTCTCCCCGCTCGGTTATGGTAATATCTATTTGTCATGGGAGAAGATTTATCAGCAACAATTCGGCAAGGATTAAAGACCGATGTCGTCGGGCGGAGGATTATTTATCTACCGAGCGTGACCTCCACGATGGACGCGGCGCGGGAACAAGCTTTAAAAGGGGCTGCGGAAGGGACGGCGGTCATCGCCGGGGAGCAGACGGAGGGGCGAGGCAGACTAAAGCGTAAGTGGCTGGCGCCGACGGGGAATATCGCTTTATCCATCATCCTTTATCCAAATATTGCCAGCCTGCCCTACTTAATAATGGTAGCGTCGCTGGCGGTGGTAAAGGCTATTAAGTCCGTCACCGGGGTTGATGTGCAGATAAAGTGGCCCAACGATATCCTTATCGGCGGGAAGAAGGTCAGTGGCATTTTAATCGAGAATGAGGTGCGGGGGAACAAGGTGGTCTATTCTATTGTAGGCATTGGGATAAACGTAGGTTTGAGTATTAGTAAACACAAGGAAATAGCTGATATCGCGACAAGCTTAGACGATGATATAGACCGAATCAAATTAATAAGGTCGCTGCTACAAGAATTCGATAAACTGTACCAGCAACTCCCCGATGTAAAGACCATTTACAAGTCGTGGCGAGATAATCTGGTTACTTTAGGTAAACAAGTTAAAGCCACCTGGGGGAAGCAGGCCATCGAGGGCATAGCTGAAGACGTTGATAAAGACGGCGCTTTATCGATACGGGAAAAGGACGGGGAAATCATTAAAGTGGTGGCGGGGGACGTAACTTTACGGGGGTAGAACTAATTTTTTGGTTTCGAAGGTATCTTAATAAACATAATTATACCTGATACAAGATAAATAAATAATCCACTTATAAGAGCAATATCTCGTCCCAAAGTTGTTGG
>CAIWTG010000147.1 GCA_903915565.1 uncultured Chloroflexota bacterium | reverse complement strand
CGTCGACTGGGCAGCCCTGGTGCATTTGTATTAACCATCGCCAGCCGTCGCTGACCGTTACCCCTTTAGTCCTCCCCTGTATTATTCACTCCCCTCCGGTGCTATAATAATTATTGCCTTAAGCTAGGGGAGTAGAATTATGCACGAGGCTATGCTCTACGATAAGCTGCCGGACTCCAGAGTGAAGTGCGGTACCTGCCAGTGGCGCTGTACGATTAATCCGGACAAATACGGCGTCTGCGGCATGTACCAGAATCAGGACGGTGTTCTTTATAATCTGAACTACGCCCTCGTTTCTTCCGCCGCCGCCGACCCCATAGAAAAAAAGCCCCTCTTCCATTTTTTCCCCGCCACGCTTTGTTTCTCGTTAGGGACGCTGGGCTGCAACTTTCACTGCAAGCATTGCCAGAACTGGGAAATCTCCACCGCCGACGGCGCTGCTTTAAACGGCATCTGCCGTGAGCTTCCTCCCGCCAATGCGATAAAAGTCGCCAAAGATAACGGCTGCCGCGGCATCGCCTGGACCTATAACGAGCCGGCTATCTGGTTTGAATATACGCTGGACTCGGCCAAGCTGGCGAAGCAGAACGGACTCTATACCGTCTACGTCACCAACGGTTATGCCACGCCGGAGGCGTTGGATACCATTGGGCCTTACCTGGATGTCTGGCGGGTGGACATTAAGGGCTTCTCCGACGAGTTCTATAGAAAGCTATCGGGCGTGCCGCACTGGCGAGAGATTTTGGAGGTCGCCAAACGCGCTAAAGAAAAATGGAACATGCATATCGAGGTCGTCACCAATATCGTCCCGACGATGAACGATGACGCTAAACAGCTTAAAGGTTTGGCCGACTGGATAGCGGCTGAACTGGGTGAACTGACACCCTGGCACGTTACGCGTTTTTATCCGCAGCATAAATTGACCGACCTGCCGCCGACGCCGCTGGCAACGATTGAACACGCTGTCGAAATCGGGCACCAGGCCGGACTTAAATTCGTCTACGCCGGCAACGTCCCCGGCCACGAGAGCGAAAACACCCGGTGCTATAATTGCGGCAAGCTAATCGTTAAAAGAGCGGGCTACCGGACGGAAGTGGTCGGGCTCAACGGCAGCAAGTGCCGCTACTGCGGAGTTGATTTGAACTTCCAGCAAGGAGATGCTTTATGATAAGAAATCCAACCGTCGCCGGTTATTTCTATCCCGCCGAGCCTGCCGAGCTTAAAGCGATGCTCGGTGATTTTATTGATAAAAACGCCAAAAAGGAAGACGCGGTCGGCGTGCTGATGCCGCATGCCGGTTATATCTACTCCGGCGCCGTCGCCGGGGCGGCGATATCGCGCGTCAAATTTAAAGACACCTTTATCATCATCGGGCCGTCTCATTCCGGCATGGGCAAGCCCTTCAGCGTGATGCCGGAGGGAACGTGGCGGACGCCTTTAGGTAATGTAGAAGTGGATAAGGAGTTGGCGGGAAAAATTATCGAGTTATCTAAATATGCCGAGGCCGACTTCCTGGCGCACCGGGACGAACACGCCGTCGAGGTGCAAATACCTTTCCTGCAATACATCAAGCCGGATGTAAAGATAATCCCCATCATTCTCGGCGGCGATTCCATCGAAGCCTATCAGGAAATCGGACACGCCATCGCCCAATCGTTGAACAAGCTAAAGCGGGAGGCGGTTATCCTGGCCAGCGGCGATATGACCCATTATGAACCCGCCGAAGCAGCGCGGGAAAAAGACATGAAAGCTGTCGAGGCGATGCTTGAGCTCGATGCTGACGAATTAACCAGACGCTATCAGCACTTCCACATCACTATGTGCGCCCACGGCCCGGTCGTTACCCTTATCACCGCCGCTAAAGAGCTGGGGGCAAAAAAGGCGGAGCTCGTGAAGTATCAAAACAGCGGCGATTCCTCCGGCGATTATTCCTCGGTGGTGGGCTATGCCGGTGTAATCTTTAAAAAGGGAGGGGCGTAGATGCATCCCATTATTACTTTAGCCAAAAAGACCGTAGAAACTTATGTGCGGACGGGCCAAAGAATTTCCCCACCTAAAACCCTGACCCCGGAAATGAAGGGCCAGGCCGGCGTTTTTGTCTCCCTTCATAAAAAGGGCGATTTGCGCGGCTGCATCGGCACTTTTGAGCCGCAGCAGGACAGCGTGGCGCAGGAAGTCATCGCCAACGCCATTAGCTCCGCCACCCGCGACCCGCGGTTTGACCCCGTTGAAGAAGGGGAGCTGAAAGACCTTGATTACAGCGTTGATGTGCTGACCGAGCCAGAGCTGGTGGCAGATGCCAGCCAGCTCGACCCTAAAAAGTACGGCGTTATCGTGCAGTCGGGGTGGCGGCGGGGACTATTGCTGCCCGATTTGGAGGGCGTTGATACGGCGGTCTACCAGATAGAAATCTGCCGTCAAAAAGGCGGCATCGCCCCCGATGAGCCGGTTAAGCTTTATAGGTTTGAAGTAAAGAGGTATAAATAAGTAACACAAAACTCCACACCCAAAAAGAGCAGGAGTAGATAAAAACTCTCGTTTGGAGTACATTATAAGCACCACTCGTTAGAAGGCAAACTATGATCGATGATATGTTCAATAAACAGGCCGAACAAGAACAGTTACGCAACGCGCCGCTGGCTACGCGCATGCGGCCCAAAAATCTGGAAGGGTTTGTGGGGCAGGAGCATATCCTTGCCAAGGGGCGGGTGTTAAGGCGCGCTATAGAGACCGACCGCATCCCCTCCATGATATTCTGGGGACCCCCGGGCTCCGGCAAGACCACCCTGGCCAATATCATTGCCAACAGCACGGGGGCGCACTTTTCGCCGGTCAGCGCCGTCAGCGCTAGTGTAGCCGACCTGCGGAAAATCGTGGCAGAGGCCAAAGAGCGCCGCCAGGCCAACCACCAGCGCACCATCCTCTTTATTGATGAAATCCACCGCTTTAGTAAAAACCAACAAGACGCCGTACTGCCCTACGTGGAAGACGGCACCGTCATCCTCATCGGCGCAACGACGGAAAACCCCTCGTTTGAGGTAACGTCACCGCTGCTTTCCAGGACGCGCGTCCTGCCGCTCAAGCCTCTGAATGAAAAAGAGCTGGACATCCTGATTTCCCGCGCGGCCATGGATAAACTGCTGGGCCTCGGCGAGCTGAATGTTGAACTATCGGACGAAGCTATGGAACACCTCATTAAAATGTCCAACAGCGACGCCCGTATGGCGCTTAACACTTTAGAGATTGCCGCCTTAAGCACCCCCGCTGATGACCAGGGCAAACGCATTATCAGACTGGAAACCATCGAGGACGCTTTCCAAAAAAGGGCCGTGCAGTACGACCGCGCCGGCGACCAGCATTATAACCTCATCTCCGCCCTGCATAAATCCCTGCGTGATTCCGATGTTGACGCCTCTATCTACTGGCTGGCGATGATGCTGGAAGCGGGGGAAGACCCGCTCTATATCGCCCGGCGCATGGTGCGCTTCGCTTCAGAGGACGTCGGCATGGCGGACCCGCAGGCGCTGGTAGTAGCGATGGCGGCGCAGCAGGCGGTGCACTTTATCGGCCTGCCGGAGGGCAACCTGGCATTAACCGAGGCCGCTGTCTACCTGGCTACCGCCCCCAAAAGCAATTCACTCTACGCGGCTTACTCCGCAGTACAGGATGCGATTAAAAAAGGCGCCAGTGAAAATGTGCCGCTGAATATCCGCAACGCCCCCACCCCCCTGATGAAGGATATGGGCTACGGCAAGGACTATAAATATGCCCACGATTTTCCCGACCACGTCGTTGACCAGCAGCACTTGCCGGACAAGATGACGGGGAAGTGGTTTTACACGCCGGGCTCACTGGGCTTTGAAAAAACCGTGCAGGAGCGGATGGCTGACCTTGAGGCCAAGAAGCGGAAGATGGGGGAAGCAGGAAACCCACCTACAGGCCCAGGGCAAGCGGGGGCGGTATAATAGTTTTTCCTTGACAACCAATAGCTCTCTCCACTAAACTCATTCTGGTCAATCCCCACCTTGCGAGGAGGAGCTATGCCTAGATTTCCCTTTATGCCCAGAGAGCAGAAATTCTTCGACCTGTTTGATGAGAGCACGAAAAACATCGTTAAGGCCGCCAAGCTTTTCAAAGAAATGCTGGATACCTGGCAGTTCATTGACAGCCGCGTGGCGGAGATAACCGAACTGGAACATGACGGCGATTCGCTGACCCACCAGATTATTTCGCTGCTGCACCGCACCTTCGTCACCCCCTTTGACCGCGAAGATATAGCCATGCTGGCGCACACGATGGACGATGTGCTCGATTTTATTCACTCCGCCGCCGACGCCATGTTCATCTACAAAGTATCCAAACCCAATGATAGAGCCAAAGAGCTGGCGGGTGTTATCGTGCTGGCAACTATAGAAGTGGAAAAAGCCGTGTCCAGCCTAAGGCGCAAGGGCGAGTTTAAGCAGATGCTGGAGAGATGTGTGGAAATTAACCGGCTGGAAAACGCCGCGGACCGCATTTACCGGGCGGCTATCGGCGAGCTGTTCGATAATGCCAAAGACATACCGGAGATAATCAAGTGGCGGGAAATTTACGAGCATATGGAAACCGCTACCGACCGCTGTGAAGATGTCGCCGACGTTATCGAAGGGGTTGCTTTAAAGAACGCTTAAGTTTAAATTCAGACAACGCACTCGCGCTGGTTGGCGCGGCATTTTTCCGCGGTAATAATCGCATTGATGTCCGCAATAGCTTGATTTACTTTCCCCTCACGGTTGACGACGACGTAGTCGAACATGGGGATTCTGTCCAGTTCTTTTACCGCCGTCTTCAGGCGGAGTTCCAGTTCTGCTGCCGTTTCGGTGCGGCGTTTCTTCAACCTGTCTTCCAGTTCCGCCATAGTCAATGTCATTAAAAATATCAGCACTGCCTGCGGCACCTTTTTCTTGATAGTCGCGGCACCCTGCACGTCAATTTTGACGATGACGTCTTTCCCGTTCTTGAGCGCCTGCCGGACCGGCTCTTTGGGGATGCCGTAGCGGTGGCCGTAAACTGTCGCCCACTCCAACAACTCCTCGCCATTAACCATCGTCTTGAATTTCTCGGGGGAAACAAAATAATAATCGGCGCCGTCTTTTTCACCGGGGCGGCGAGGGCGGGTGGTGGCGGAAACACTGATGTAAGCGGGAAATCCTGCTTTTCTTAATCCAGCCAGTACGGTGTCCTTACCGACGCCGCTAAGGCCGGAAAGGACGATGAGGAGGGGCTTAATGGGAGGTAGGAGGGAAGAGTTATTTTTACCCTTCATCAATATCTTCACTGCCTTCCAGCGAATCTAGTTTTCCCGCACGAATGGAGGCGAAGCGGCTCATAATGGTTTCCGGGGCGAGCGCCGCCAGCACGATATGGCCGCTGTCGGTAAAGATGACGGCTTTGGTTCTGCGGCCGCTGGTCATATCAATTACTTTACCGTTGCTGCGGCCGTCGTGAATAATGCGTTTGGTGGGGGCGGAATTCGGGGAGGCTATGGCGATGGTTCTGCTCATGGCCAGGATGTTGCCAAATCCAATATGCACTAATTCGATACTCATAAAGTCACCTCGTAGTTTCCTGGGGCTGGCTGCTGGGAAAAACGCGCTGAAATATACCAATAAAAATTCGCCGGGAAAAGCCCTTCAATAAACTATCACTTGTGCGCAGGCTTGTCAAGAATTTCTGCTGATATTATTCCACTTTTAGAAAATATTTATACCCCCTTCCCATCAGCCTTAATATATGCTACAATATACTCTGTAGCTTGAAAGTGCCTTTAAAAACTGAATCAACACTAGAGAACGAGTCTCTTGGTGGTTAGAGCGAGGTGGTCCCACCCGTTCCCATCCCGAACACGGAAGTGAAACGCCTCAGCGCAGACGATACTGAGGGGACAACCCTTTGTGGAAAATATGCCACTGCCAGGGGACTTTTCTATTTTCTAGCTTCAATAATAGTCTTTCTGCTACATAGCTATCGCCTCCTCATGCTGGTGCTAACCCCCTTGCTTTACCCCATTTGATGGTATAAGATTAAATTAGAACAGGCTATTCACAGCCAAAATCAGCACCCAGGAAGAAATATGGCCAGCAGATTTGAGAAATTTTCCGAAAGAGCCCGCCGAGTCCTCACTATTGCCCAGGAAGAGGCGCGCAATCTTAATCACAGCTATATCGGCACCGAGCATATTTTACTCGGGCTGGCGCGTGAAGAAGAGGGTGTTGCCGCCAAAGTGCTCACTAACTTGGGCATCGGTTTAGGCAAAGTACGCTCGGCAGTTGAATTTATCATTGGGCGGGGCGAAAAACCCGGCTCCACCGAGACCGGCCTGACGCCGCGCGCTAAAAAAGTCATCGAACTAGCCATTGATGAAGCCCGCCAGATGGGGCATAACTATATCGGCACCGAACACTTGCTGCTCGGACTCCTCCGCGAAGGCGAAGGTGTGGCCTGCAGCGTCCTAGACAGCTTTGGCATCACACTGGAGCGCGCCCGCGCCGAGGTTACCCACATTCTCACGCAGGGCGTACCTAAAGCCAGACTCACCCGCACCTCCAGTAAAACCCCAGCCTTAGACCAGCTGGGCACCGACCTCACCGAAGCCGCCCGCAAAAAGAAGCTCGACCCGATTATCGGACGGCATAAGGAGATGGAACGGGTTATCCAGATTTTAAGTCGCCGCACCAAGAACAACCCCGCCCTCATCGGCGAACCGGGAGTGGGCAAGACCGCCATCGTTGAAGGGCTGGCGCAGCAAATCATCGCCGGCACTGTGCCCGAGACGCTGATAGATAAAAGGCTCATATCTCTGGATATGGGGTCGCTGGTAGCGGGCACCAAATACCGCGGCGAGTTTGAAGAGCGGCTCAAGAAAATTATTGACGAAATAAAAACCGCAGGCAACTGCATTATCTTTATCGACGAATTTCATACCATGGTTGGCGCCGGCGCCGCCGAAGGCGCGGTTGACGCCGCCAATATTTTAAAACCATCCTTAGCCAGAGGCGAACTACAGTGCATTGGTGCCACCACGCTGGATGACTATCGTAAGTATGTGGAGCGAGACGCCGGCCTGGAGCGGCGCTTCCAGCCCGTGCTGGTGGAAGAACCCTCCGTTGACGAGACATTACGAATTTTACGCGGCATTAAAGAGCGCTACGAAGCGCACCATCACCTCAAGATAACCGAAGAAGCTCTGGCCGCGGCAGCCAGCATGGCGGCACGCTATATTCCCGACCGCTTTATGCCGGATAAAGCCATCGACTTGATTGACGAGGCTTCTTCCAGGGTGCGTATCCACCACAGCACCATGCCCGCTTCATTAAAGCAGGCTAAAGAAGCGCAAGACCTCATCCGCAAGGATAAAGATAACGCCCTCGCCACCCAGCAGTATGACAATGCCGCCGAGTTGCGGGAACGCGAATTACAAAACGATGAAGAAATTAAAAAACTGGAAGCCGAATGGCGGCAGGAGCAGGGGCAGGAAGATGTGGTGGTCAGGAAAGAGGACATTGCCGAGGTTGTCAGCATGTGGACCGGCGTACCCATGGTCCAATTGGCCGACGATGAAGCGAGCCGCCTCCTGAATATGGAAGAATCCCTGCACAAACGCATCGCCGGACAGGAAGAAGCCGTTAAAGCTATTTCTAAAGCCGTGCGGCGCGCCCGCTCCGGCATTAAAGACATGAAACGTCCCATGGGCGTTTTCCTTTTCCTAGGTCCTACGGGCGTTGGTAAGACCGAGATGGCCAAGACCCTCGCCGAATACATGTTCGGCAGCGAAGATGCGCTCATCCGCATCGATATGTCCGAGTTCATGGAAAAATTCGCGGTATCGCGTCTGGTTGGGGCGCCGCCCGGCTATATCGGCTATGAAGAAGGCGGCCAGCTGACCGAAGCGGTGCGGCGAAAATCTTACAGCTGCATTTTATTAGACGAAATTGAAAAAGCCCACCCGGATGTTTTTAACCTGCTGCTCCAGATTTTCGATGACGGGCACCTCACCGACGCCAAGGGGCGGAGGGTGGATTTCCGCAACAGCATTATCATCATGACCAGCAACTTCGGCGCGGTAGAAATTAAGCGGGGCTCGCTTGGCTTCGCACAGCGCACTAACGAGGCAAAAACGCGGGAGCAGAACTACAACAAAATGAAAGATGACCTCCTTAAAAAATTGAAGGACCCGAAGGAGAGCTGTTTCCGCCCCGAATTCCTGAACCGCATCGACGATACCATCGTCTTCCACTCTCTCACCGAGGAGCAAATACGGACGATAGTCGACATGATGATGACGAATGTGAGCAAGCAGCTTGCCGAAAAAGAAATCAAGCTTCAGATTACCGACGCCGCCAAGGACCTCCTCGGCAAGGAAGGCTATAAAGAGGAATACGGGGCGCGTGAGCTGCGCCGCGTCATCCAGAATCTTGTGGAAGATAAACTCTCCGACGCGTTGTTACGGGGCGGCTTTAAAACCTTCGATAGAATTTATGAAGTCAAGGCGACCGTTAAGCGTTCGGCAGTGGTGGACGATATTATCAAGGCGATTAACGAAATACCGGAAAAGCGCGCCGCGGAAAAGACCACCGATAAGTTCCGCGTCGTCCCGGAAATTATAAATATCGAAAAGAAGGGCGATAACATTACCATCTACGCCACCGAGAGCATTAAGTACGAAGTAGAAAAAATCGTTAAGGAAGCTTTAGAAGAAAAGGCGAGAAGCAAAACCGACAAGAAAGCCAAATATGCTGAAGATGTCACCGTGACCGAGAACGCCTATGTCTCCGAGGTGATGGTGGATGTGGAGGACGAGGAAATCACCATCGAGTCCAAAGATGAGTTCTCCCTCCCGCCGTTAGCGGTTGCCGCTAAAGCAAAATAACAAAAAGTGACATCCCAAACCGACTTTAGTATAATAGGGCGGTGGAGTTAAACCCACCGCCTTAGTGTTTATATGGAAAGGAGCTTGAAATTTGGCCAGGGAAACGGTAGAAGTTCCTATCACCGGTAAAATCCTTAGTGTCGAAGTTAAAGTTGGCGACGCCGTTAAAGAAGGCGACGTTATCTGCGTTTTGGAATCAATGAAAATGGAAAACCCGATTCTGGCGGCGGTAGGCGGCAAAGTGGTGGAGGTGACGGTAAAGCCCGACCAGGTCGTTAAGCCCGGCGAGAAAATCGCCGTGATTGAGTACTAAATATTCTTGACTGTTGGTTACACAGGGGGCGAAAGCCCCCCTTTTGTTTTCCCCTTGCCTTATCTCCCCAAATCTAATAAACTCATCCTATGAGCAAGTCCTCGGCGAAAGTCGTTTACGTCTGCAAAGAATGCGGCAAGGAAAGCCTTAAATGGCTCGGCAAGTGCCCGGACTGCAACCAGTGGAACACCTTCTCCGAGATGAACCTAAACACTACTAAAGCCCCACTCCGCCCCACCGGCACAGCCGCCTTCCCGCAGGAGCTTTCACAGGTAGAAATCGAGGCTAAAGACCGCGCACCTTTACCCCTCGCCGAGTTCAACCGTGTGCTGGGGGGAGGCATCGTGGCGGGGTCGTTAGTCCTTGTTAGCGGCGACCCGGGCATCGGAAAATCCACCCTCTTACTACAGGCGGCGGCATCCATTGCTAACGCGCGCCAGAGCGTGGTCTATGTCACCGGCGAGGAAACGGCGCAACAGATAAAAATACGGGCCAAGCGGCTGGGGTTAAAAGGGGAGGGGCTTTTCGTCCTGGCAGAGACCGACATTGACGCGGTGATTGAGCGGGCGGAAAATGCCCAACCGTCGTTATTGATTGTGGACTCTATACAAACGGTCTATATACCGGGCGGAGATTCGGCGGCGGGCAGCGTCTCGCAAGTGCGCGACTGCACCATGCGCCTGATGCAGTGGGCGAAGACTCACGGCGTGCCCGTCTTCATCTCCGGCCACGTCACCAAAGAGGGCGCCATTGCCGGCCCGCGCGTTCTGGAGCATATCGTAGACGTCGTCCTCTACCTTGAGGGCGAGCCTTTCAGCGCTTACCGGCTATTACGCTGTGTCAAGAACCGCTTCGGCTCGACTAACGAGGTAGGCGTCTTTGAAATGAAAGAAGAGGGGATGGTGGAGGTGGCGAATCCATCGCTGGCATTCCTATCGCAGCGGGGAACGGAAACGGTAGGGTCGGCGGTCGTGCCCGTCATCGAGGGGAGCCGGCCGCTATTAGTGGAAATACAGGCGTTAACGACGATGAACGCTTTCGGACAACCGCGGCGCACGGCTAACGGCGTGGACTTTAACCGGCTGCTGGTGGTGACAGCGGTGCTATCGCGGCGGGTGGGGTTAAAGCTGGGCAACCAGGACGTCATGGTGAACGTGACGGGCGGCTTAAAGGTGGGTGAGCCTGCCGCCGATTTAGGCATGGCTTTAGCAATTGCCTCCAGCTACCGCGACGCGGAAGTCCTGCCCCAGACGGCGGCGGTGGGGGAGGTGGGCTTAAGCGGCGAACTACGCCCCGCCCCCCAAATGGATAGACGCCTCGCCGAGGTAGCCCGACTGGGCTTTAAGAAGTGCATTATACCTAAAACAGGGGCAAAAGTGAACGCCCCTAAAGATATCGAATTGATAATCGCGGCCACATTAAGGGAGGCGGTCTATAAGGGGGTCGGCAAAGGGAAAGGCGATGATGAATAATGCCCAGGAAAGAAAGAATCTACTCCATCGACCTGACTTTTTCCGAGGACATCGAAAAAGTATTGAGCAAAATGCGGCGGGACTTTAAACAATACATCGATTACGTCATCGTGCCACATATCACCCTGGTCTATCCCTTCGCGCCCGTCTTCAGCTTGTATCAAATTTACGAACAGCTGGAAAAAGTGGCTAGACGCAACAAGCAATTCAACGTTACGCTTAAAGGCATCAGGTATTTTGAGAACGAAAATAAAGTGGTTTACGCCGCGATACAGAACCGCCAGGCGGTGAAAAAACTGCACACCGATATTATCAAGTCGCTGGACGGGTATATTAAAGAGATTGATACCGACGGGGAATTTAACCTCGATAACTATATCCCGCACGTTACTATCGGCAGCCACATCCCGGACCCTGTTTTTAAAAGCATCAAGAAAAGGTTCTCCAAATATAAACTGCATTTTGAAGACAAAATAACCTACATCAACCTCTTTGCCGAGGACAAAGGCAACTGGGAAAGGACGCGGGTGTTTGAGTTAGCGTTATGAGTGATAAAGTAGCAGCCATCATCGTGGCAGCCGGGGAAGGGCAAAGGATGGGCGGCGTTGATAAAATGTTCGCCCCTATTAACGGTCGTCCCGCGCTGGCGCGCGTGCTTGATACGTTTCAAAAGTGCAAAAAAGTTGACGATATAGTCGTGGTGATGAGCGCCAAAAACATTGAGGCTTGCCGTAAACTTGTTAAGGCGGAGGGGTGGTCCAAAGTCAAAGACGTTGTCCCAGGCGGCAAAAGACGGCAGGACTCGGTGGCGGAGGGGCTAAAGCGAGTTAAAGACGCCGACTGGGTCGTCATCCACGACGGGGCGCGTCCTCTAGTTACCGTCGAACTTATCGAGCGGGGGCTGACGGCGGCAAAAGCGACCGGCGCGGCGGTGGCGGCAGTGCCGGTGACGGACACCATCAAAGAGGTGCAAAAGGACGAAATTGTCAGCCAGACTCTTTCGCGGCAAAACTTAAGAGCCGTCCAAACGCCGCAAGTATTCCCCCGCGATGTTATTGAAAAAGCCTATAAAAACTCCTCCGGTGACGTCACTGACGACGCGGCGCTGGTGGAAAAAGCTGGTTATAAAGTTAAACTCTATATGGGCTCTTATGCTAATATTAAGATAACTACACCCGACGACCTGGCGTTAGCGGAGGCTTTACTGAAAAAACATGAGCACTAACCAGCGTATCGGCATAGGTTACGACGTTCATCCACTGGTGAAGGGACGGAAGCTGGTGCTGGGCGGTGTAAAAATACCTTTTGAAAAAGGGCTTGACGGCTGGAGCGACGCCGACGTCCTCACCCACGCGGTCATGGATGCGCTGCTGGGGGCGGCGGTCTTGGGCGACATCGGGCGGCATTTTCCGCCCGGCGCGGTGGAATATAAAGATATTTCCAGTCTTGTCCTGCTGGCGGAAGTGGCGGTGACACTCAAGGAGAGGGATTTTGAGGTAGTGAACATCGACGCTACGGTGGTAGCCGAAAAACCTAAACTTAGTAAATATATTGAAGACATACGGAAAAACTTGAGCCGGGTGCTAGGTATCAGTATTGGCCAGGTAAGCGTTAAAGCCAGCACCAATAACGGGATAGGGGATATCGGGCGGGGCAAAGGCATGGCGGCTTATGTGGTGGCAATGATAGAGGGCAGGGGAAAATGAAAATATCCGATACTTTAAGCGGCAAAAAAACCGATTTTAAACCCATCGGCAAGGTGGTGACGATGTACGTCTGCGGCGTTACGCCATACGATGATTCGCACCTCGGTCACGCCATGAGTGCTATTATTTTTGATGTTGTCCGCCGCTATTTGCGTTTCCGGGGTTATCAAGTTAAGGTAGTTCAGAATATTACTGATGTGGATGACAAAATAATCAACCGTGCTAATCGGCTTGGCGTTACGGCGGCGGAAATAGCCGGAAAATACGCGCAGAGTTACAAAGAAGAAATGGAAGCCCTTAACGTTTCGCCGGTAGACATTAATCCTAAAGCGACCGAAGAAATCCCGACAATGCTGGAAGTGATAAAAGGCCTTATCGCCAAGGGTTTTGCCTACGCGGCCAATGGGAGTGT
This sequence comes from uncultured Chloroflexota bacterium, assembly GCA_903915565.1. GTDB lineage: Bacteria > Chloroflexota > Dehalococcoidia > Dehalococcoidales > RBG-16-60-22 > RBG-13-51-18. The sequence goes on along the minus strand of CAIWTG010000147.1, from coordinate 26,174 downwards.
ATATTACCGCGTCAAAAATAAAACCGACTACGGCAAACTTTCCAGGCGGAAATTCGATACTATGATGGTCGGCGCCAGCGTTGAGCCCGGCGAAGAAAAAGAAGACCCTCTGGATTTTGTGCTTTGGAAAGCAGCCAAACCGGGTGAGCCATCCTGGGAAAGTCCCTGGGGCAAAGGCCGCCCAGGATGGCATATTGAGTGCAGCGCCATGTCAACTAAATATTTGGGCGAACAGATAGACATCCATGGTGGCGGGACGGATTTAGTCTTTCCCCACCACGAGAACGAGATAGCACAAACAGAAAGTTATACCGGCAAAGTTCCTTTCGTCAAATACTGGATGCATAACGGCGCGCTACAGCTTGGTGCGGAAAAGATGAGTAAAAGCCTGGGGAATTTAGTAACGATACGGGACTTTTTAACGAAGCATACGCCGGATTCATTCAGGATATTCGTTTTAGGCTCCTACTACCGCAGTCCGTTGACTTATACTGAAGAAGCTGTTGCCGCGGCACAAAGCGGGGCGGACAGGCTCGTACGGGTGGTAAATAAAGAAGTCGCCGCTGGCAAGAAAAAAGCCCTGGAACCTAAACCCTATTACGATAGATTTATTGAGGCAATGGACGATGACTTTAATACCCCGCAGGCGATAGCGGCGCTCTTCGACCTAGCGCGGGACATCAACCGGGCGGAGGAAGAGGGCATGAACGCCGGTAAAGCTCGCGAGACGTTAAAAGAACTGGGCGGGATACTAGGGCTTACTTTCGAAGGCAAAGCAGAGGCGACAATAGACATTGAGCCTTTGAAAAAGCTGGCGTCAGCCATTAATCAAAAAGCCAAAACCGCCGGTGTTAGTGCTGGCGCTGTTGCTGATGATATTGAAACCATCATGGCGTCGTTAATATCCATGCGTAAGGAGCTGCGTAAAGCCAAGCAGTTTAACCTTGCCGATGAAATCCGCGACGGCTTAAGCGCCATCGGCATTGCGCTGGAGGATACGGCGCAGGGCACCGTGTGGAAGCGTAAGTAAAAAAACTAAAGGCACTGCATTCACAGTGCCTTATTTTAGCATACATTTTTATACCCCAGATAAGTTCGCTTTCTTACCCAGCCTCCTTTTCTATTAAAAGGAAACCATTAGTGTTGTTAAAGCTGGAAATAGAAGTATAATTAGCCCTTGCCAATGCGGAAAATCTTGGTTCCGCACTTGGGACAGGCGCCCTGGGTGGCCGGTCGCTTGTTTTTTAGAGTGACCGCTTTGGGGCTGCTCATTTCAACTTTCTTCCGGCATTTCATGCAATAAGCCTGCATTTTGCACCTCCTGGGCACTAATATCTTTGCCTAGCAGAGTAACAAAACTGGGGTTATTTGTCAATAGCTGCAGGCATCAAAAGATACCTATTTTAGCTTCAAACTATCACAAAGCGGCTAAAGTGCAAGGAATACCTGTTTTTTGATGAATATTGTGAATTTTTCGGCGGGTTTTACAGCGGGGTGGTGGAGAACTTATTCGTCTGCCCAGTGCCAGTCCCGCCCGCCCTTAAAGACGGCGGAGTTCATCTCGTTGCTTAAGAAGATAAGGTTGGCCGCGGGGAACCGTTTGGCCATGGCTAAGAAAAACTCGCCGGTTTCCTTCGTGTTGACCAGCTCTTCTTCGGTGGCTTGCAGGTAGTCCCTCATAAAATCAAAGCTGGAATAATCGAAGGGCATTCCCGGTTTCTGGTGCCCCGGGATAATCACATCCGCCCCCATTTTCTCCAGTCGCCCGATGTCTTTAATCCACTGCTGTCGGTTTTCCGTCGTCAGCTCGCAGGTAAAGGGGTGCGCCTGGTTAAAGAGGACGTCGCTGGCATAAAGTGTTTTAATAGAAGGAATCCAGACCGCGGTGTTATTCTTCATATCGCCCATCAGTTCCGGAATAATCTCGAGGCGCTGGCCCTCCAGCTCAAAATAGTTTTTCGTCATTGGTTCAATATTGACCGCTTTGGTCGGCGTATTGGTCGGTCCGATAATGTCTTTCCAATAGCCTACCTTACCGTACATCTGCTTATTAATCGTACGGGCTGTTATGGGGAGGGCGATGACTTTGGCCTCGGGGAAGGCTTCAGCGATAGGCCCCAGCCCGAAGTAATGGTCGGGGTGGGCGTGGGAAACGTAAATGTATTTCAGGTTCTTGCCGGTTTCAAATATTTCTGCCGCGACGCGGTGGCCGTTGGCTAAGGTCCACTGTGTATCAAGAACGGCGGCATCGTTCTGGCCCATGACGATAACCGAAGCGACGGAAAAACCGCTTTCGTCGCTGAAAAATACTTTGGTTGACAGCGCATCTTTCCCGTGATTATTAACTCTTACTTCCATCGGCGCCCTCCTAGAACAAATCGCTTAAAGTTTACCAAGTTTGCGCGGGGCACTGCAAGGCGTTCGTTTTTTAGCCAGCGAGATTTTTCTAATCTGTTTATGGTATTATTCCCGTGAGAGAAAAGCGATGCAACAGAACTGGAAAAAACTCCTTAAAGCCGACCCCACCGATTGGCTGCTGGAGGAAAGCGACCCCGGCGTCAGGTATTTGGCGTTAAGGGATATTGTTGACGCCGACGAGAAAGAAGTTAAAGCTGCCCGGCGTAAAGCCCACCGCGAAGGCCCGATTGCCGTGATACTGGATAACATGAACCCGGAGGGTTATTGGGTAAAACCCGGCCCCGGCTACGGTCCCAAGTGCTTGAGTATCGTGTGGTCGCTCATCTCGCTGGCTGAACTAGGAGCCTCTATCGAGGAGGATAAACGTGTCGGCACTGCCTGCGCTTACTATCTGTCCCACGCTTTAGCCAAGGGAGGCCAGTTTACACCTGCCGGTGGTGCTGCCAGTACAGCCGACTGCCTTCAGGGCAACATGCTTTTATCTCTAATGGATTTGGGCTGTAAAGACAAAAGACTGGATATCGCTTACGATTGGATGGGCCGAACAGTGACATATAAGGATATGCCCCGGAAAATAAACCGCGACGGGTTAGCCCCAGCAGAGGGTGTTCCGGGGCCGTTCCGTTACCTGGACCGATTTGGTCCCCTGTTTGCCTGCCGCACGAATAGTGATTTGCCCTGCTCCTGGGCGGCGCTAAAGGTAATGATGGCATTTTCACGCCTGCCCGTTGAGCGTAGGACTGACCTGATTAAACGGGCCATAGATATCGGGGTGGATTTTTTCTTGACCGGCGACCCCTCTAAAGCCGAATTCCCCGGCCACCGGATAGGAACCCCGGACCCAAGGTGGTGGCAGTTCAGATTCCCCAGCTTTTGGGGGGCGGATATCCTGCAGATTGCGGAAGCCTTTACCGCTTTAGGCTACGGCGCGGACCCCCGACTGGCCAATACACTGGACTTGATAAGAAAAAAACAGGATGACAATGGCAGATGGCCGTTAGAGTTTGTTGATAATAGCCACAAAATGTGGGTTAAATACGGTACTATGGGTAAGCCCAATAAATGGGTAACCTTGAGAGCCATGCGGGTGTTAAAACGTACTGCTAAAGACAAAACGGAAAAGTGAGAGGAGTTATACAATGAGCCAGACCGATATCTATACTGATTTAGCTAAAAAACTGCAGGCGCCAACGTCCCAGCGCTTTATGAATATCCTTGAGGCGATGTTCACGCCGGACGAAGCCAGGATTTGCCTTGAGCTTTTCCTCCCCGATACCTGCCAGGCAGTCGCCAGCCGGACGGGCATGGATGAAAAGGATGTGGCGAAAAGCCTGGACAACCTGGTAGCCAAAGGGTTATTAACGCGCGGCAAGACGCAGTTCGCCTTCCACACCAATCTTCTGGGTCTCCACCATGATGTAGCGGATACGGGCGTCCACGCCGGTTCGCACGCCATCAGTCAAAAGGTTAAAGACCTGTGGGCGGACTTCTTCTTCAACGAGTGGGCGGAACTCTGGGTCAAGCAAGCCAGCGACCGTAAGCAGGCGGGCGTGCACGGCATTATGTTGACGCCGGCCATCGGCGCGCTTGAACTTAGTCCGAATATAAAGCCGGAGCAAATCCTCCCTGGCGAAAACTGGAAAATGCAGATTCATGCCGCCAAGCGGAGAATCGTGGCTCCCTGCGGCTGCCGCACTCTTTGGGGCAAGTGCACCCACCCGGTGATGACCTGTTTTGCCTGCTTTGATAATTCCCGCGGTGAATACTACCTGGATAAGCCGGGGCGTTTGCTTAAAGAAATTTCAGAAGAAGAAACGCTGCAGATTGTGCGCAAGAATGAAGAAATCGGGCTGATTCACTGGGGCGTGTGCTATTGCTGTCCGGACGCGTGTGAAATGCTTTATTCATACACGCAGTACAACCGGCTCGACCTGGTAGAGCCCAACCGCTACCTGGCGGTGGTGGATGAAGACCTCTGCACGGGGTGTCAGGTTTGTATGAAACGGTGCCCCTTTAAAGCCATTGAGATGGTGCCGGTGCCCGGCTCGAAAAAACAAAAAGCGCAAATCATAAACGAAAACTGCAAAGGCTGCGGCGTCTGTATTGTAGGCTGCAAGCAAAAAGCCATGCGTTACGAACTGGTGAAACCGCCGGAATGGTTCCACGAGCGCCAGATGAGGATACCGACCGGCCCGCCCGTTGAGTTAGGTAAAGGCCGTAAGATACCCGTCGGGGCGTATGGCGGCTTTTATGAGCTGGATTAACTAATACTTGCCGTACTCTTTGGCGACCTGAATCATGGCTTTGAGGTTTTCCGGCTTGACCTCGTCGGTGGAGGAGCGCGGCGAAATTATATAGCCGCCGCCCTTGCCGCAATAATCAATCAACTTCTTGCAGTGGGCTATGACGTCCTCTTTGCTTCCCACCTGCAATAACGAAGACGGCACGTTACCCTCGATGCAGATATGGTCTTTCAGGACGTCCTTGGCTCTAAAGATATCCGTGGTATCAAAGCGCGCCAGCAATGAGCCCTTGGGGAACTCCAGCAGGTATTCCAGCCGGGAGGTAAAGTTGCCCTCGAAGAAGATGCAGGGCGTTAGTCCTTTTTCAATCAGCCCCAGCACCAGACGCCTAAAGGTCGGCCAGTAGAACCGCTTGAACTGCGCCATGGACATGAATTCATCGGAGCCGCGGGTATTGGTCATGAAAATCCGGTAATAGCCGTTTTCGTTCGGCTCGGGCTTGGGTCTTTCCAGCGTTCTTTTGAGGAGAAACTCGCACATTTCCTCGATTTTTTCCGGCTGGCGGAACATATCCATCATCGTCCCGCTCATACCGCGCATGGAGTGGGAAATCACGTCGAAGGGGGGCATTGCCGCGCCCTGGAAATAGGGCGGGAAGCCCATATCCAGCATCAGCTGGTTGAACTTCTTTATCTTCCGCTGCCACTTGCGCATTTCGCGTCCGGCTTTTTGCAGCGTGTTGATAGCCTTGGCGACTTTAGGTTCGGAGAAGGCTAAAGCGATTGCCTGCGCCCCCATTTGCCCGGCGATATCGGAAAGTTTGGGGATATCCGCCATGCCCGCCAGGTTATCACTGAGGCGGGAAAGGAAAATGCGGAACATAAAGTCGGAGGGGTCTTGCATATAGGCGTCGTATTCATCTGCTTTCAGGTTATCGATTTCTATAGCCTGATGTCCCTGATTCGGGTCTACGCCGTGCCCCGGCCAGCGCATTGTTTTAGGGGCGAGAATCTCCAGGGCTTTACCCGGGGTAAAAGGCTGGGAGTAAATTATATCAGCCTGAAAGTCCGGCAGTGTTCTCTCATAAGCGTCGTACCAAGCTTCAAAGTCGTAATAAGCGGCGGAGCAGGGAATACCCACGTATTTAGCGGGGAAATAACCGATGGAGCTAATGACCGGCACCCGGTCCGTCGGCTTGAGCTGGATGGCATTCATGATTCTTGTTTCGCGCTCTTTACGCAGCTGTTTGCCAGTTTTTCCTTCAAAAGTGAAGCGAGCCATAGTGTAGTCCTCCGGAAATAAGATTTGATGTAGTTTGCTGGCGGAATTATAACACATATGCTACAATACTGTCGATTTCTGGGGCTGTAAACAACCAAAAATTAAAGCGGAAAGGAGTCATTTTTATGGCGGCATCAAAATTTGAAAAATACGCGGTCAGGAAACCTGTTTATGAAGTAGGCGTCGGCGTCAAGAATCGCCAGAGCCCGAGGATGACCTATATCAGCCAAAAGCAATGCGGCGCGCCGTATTATATTACGCTGGGGTGGGTATACGGTATCCCCAAGCCGAACCCCTGCGTCAGGGAGCACGTCCACGACTACGATGAAATTCTGCTCTTTTACGGCAGCGACACCAAGAATCCACAGGTGCTCGGCGGGGAGATAGAGTTTTACATCGGCGGACAGCCCATCACCTTCAATACGACCACCAGTATGTGTATCCCCAAAGGCACGCCCCACGGCCCCGTCACCTGGAAGAAGTTCCAATACCCACACATGCAGATGTCGTTCATTTTGGGCACCGGCGACCCGGCCAAAGCCTATGGCAAAGATATCACGGAGGGCAATAAAAAGCCCATGATAAAAGAAAAGGACTTCGACTACGAGCAGTACGTCATCCGCAGCCCGATGCGCGAAGCTGGGCCGGGACAAAAGGGGCGTCAGAGCCCGACGATGACTTACATGAGCCGCACGCAGATTGGTGTGGCTAATACCTACATTGAGTGGGGCTGGATTTATGATGTCGTCAGCCCCAATTTGCCTAAGATGGTGCATGATGAAAAGGACGAGATAGTGCTGCATATCGGCGGCGACTATAACAATCCGGAGGATTTGGGGGCTGACCTGGAGTTCGACCTGGGCAACGAGCAGCTCATCTTTAACACCAGCTTCGGCATGTGGATTCCTAAGGGCGTGATGCACGGTCCACTAGTCTGGCATAAGTTCCGTCACCCGCATATCGAGATGGCTATTATGCTGGGGGCAGGGACGGTTATGGAAGGATGGGCTGGCAGTTTCTTCGGTCCGGACGGCAAGCGTATGCAGGTCGGGCAGCGTCCGCCAGCCAAGCCGCCTAAAAAGAAATAAGAATAAACAAGGAATTGATGGGGCGCGCCATGGGCGCGCCCCGTTTTTTAACCAGCTATCTTTTTCGCCAGTTGCTTTAGTCGTTTTTCCAGCCCGTGAATACGGGAGGCGTCGGTGGGGTTTTTAGCCAGCGCTTTAACACCCCCCACCCAGCGCATTTTCAGCAGCTTTCCATAGCTTTTCAAATTATCCATAGTCTGGAAAGTGTCTTCTTCAGCCACCGCCAGTCCGGCGAGGCGTTTACCGGCGAGACGTGGCCAGACGGCGCACGTCCGGTCGAGGAAGTTTTTCAACAGGCCGGAGAGCATTCCCATGTAGCCGGGGGTGGCTAAAACTATAGCATCCGCCGCCAGCAGTTTGGGATAAATCGCAGCCATGCCGTCCTTAATAGCACAGTCGCCTTGACGCTCCTTGCCGCCTTTTTCACAGGCGAGACAGCCGCGGCACATCTTAATGTCCATTTTCCGCAGCAGCAGTATCTCTACATCCGCCCCTAGCTGCGTCAACTTGGCACCGAGGGTCGTTAACATCCACTCGGAATTGCCCCGGCGCGGCGACCCGCCAATGCCGATGATTTTTTTCGCTTTTACCATACGCTAAAGTATATAATACAAAAAGCCCGGTTGACTAATTAAGGAGGGTTTTATGGACTTAAAATTAACCGATAAAGTAGCGATTGTGACCGGCACCGGCAGCCAGATAGGCTTTGGCCGGGGCATTGCTTTAGTGCTGGCGAAAGAAGGCTGCCATATCGTTAGCGTGGATGTGGATTTAAAGGGGGCGCAGCAAACGGCGGACGACGTTAAAAAACTGGGACGCCAAGCCCTGGCTTTTAAGGCGGATATCACCAATCGTCAGGAAATTGACACGGTCGTTAAAAAAGCGCTGGAGGAATTTAAGAAAATAGACATCCTGGTGAACTGCGCCGGGCGCGCCAGCGGCTTGCGGCCCTTTGTAACCATGACCGCCGAGCACTGGGACATTGATATTAATACCAACCTCAAAGGAACGATGAATTTCACGCAGGCGGTGCTGCCGCATATGCTGGAAAGGCAGTACGGCAAAATCGTGAACTTTTCCACCCACGCCGCCCACCAGCCGACGGGTTTGGCAGGTTCTACCGCTTATGTGGCGGCCAAGGCGGGGACGGTAATGTTCAGTAAGACTTTAGCGGGGGAGGTTGGGGCTAACGGGATAAACATCAATATCATCGCTCCGGGACCGGGGAACACCAACTTCCATAAAGCCTCCGGCAACGACCCAGCCATGTCTAAAATCGTGGAGACGTTAGCGCAAGCAGGCAAGACCACCACCCCGGAGGATATCGCCCAAGCGGTGGCGTTTTTAGTATCGGATGTTTCTAATAAACTTTCCGGGCAAGTGCTGGAAGTTTCCGCGCCGTCAGGACCTTCAAGGCGGGTCAAAGAAGCGTAAAGCAGTAACCGGGTGGAAGGATTAGTTAGCCTTGACCGACCTTTGCCGGCTGCGGCTGGGGCGGTTGGGTTTTATTTTAATGGGAAAGGGTTTACCGCTATTTTCGGAAAGGGGCAGGGCTTCAACAATGCGGATAAACCGGTTGCCGACCTTTGTTCCGGCCAGACCGGCGATAGCGGCCAGCCCTGCCGGCTTAGATATCATTTCTACGTATCCGTAGCCGCTAGTTTGGCCGCTGCCGATGTACTTATCGTTCATAATAGTTACCGAGGCCACTTCACCGAAAGCCGTGAAGGCTTGACGGAGCTCATCCTCGGTAGTTTCAAGCGATAGATTACCTACGTAGATATTCATACCGCCGCCTTTCAACAAATCATACAAGCATAATTAATTGGCGCTGCTGCGTCAGGAACAGTCACTGTAATTGAAGTGCCGGGCTGGTTAATATCTTCGGTCTCTGTTGCCGCCCGGTCTGCCGCCTCGGCCGCCGCCGTAACCGCGGTTGTTGTAACCGCCGCCGCCCCCCCTGTTGTCCCTGAATCCACCACCACCGCCGCGATTATCGGGACGGGGACGGGACTCATTAACCACAATGGTGCGGTCTCTCAACGACTTACCGTTAAGGCCGGCGATAGCCGCTTCGGCTTCGGTCTTCGAACCCATTTCAACGAAGGCGAAACCCCTGGGCCGTCCGCTGTATTTATCGGAGGGAATAGCTACGGAATCCACCTTGCCGTAGGTGCCGAATTCCGCTGATAGCTCATCCTCGGTTACTTCGTGGGAAAGATTACCCACATAAATCTTCATAGATTACTCCCTCTTCAGATAGGCTTTAAGTTATCGGGACAATAAAAGGATAGGGAAAAGGTGTGAAAATCATATCCGGGTCGGTTGCCCAACCCGGATATAACTCGTAGTTAAACTGGTTTACCTGGCGGGACGCATCTGTCTGAAGCAGTCGCTGCAGTAGACGGGTTTGTCACCGCGAGGCTGGAAGGGGACTTCGGTGGTTTTGCCGCACTGGGCGCAGGTGGCTGGATACATCTGTCGTCCACCACCACCAAACCGCTCGGTCTTCCGTGACTGACGGCAATTGGGGCATCGTTTGGGCTCATTGGTGTAACCCTTGGTCTGGAAGAATTCCTGGTCCTCGGCGCTGTGGGTGAAAGTAGCACCGCAATCAGCACACGTGAGGGTTTTGTCTTGAAAAGCCATAGGATGACCTCCTCTCTTAATTATTAGTTAGAGTTTTGGTCATCCGCACTTGAGAGAAATCCGTTTTTAAGGCTTCTGGGAAGCGTGTCATAACCTAAACCTGAACTTACTCCATATTATAACATAATATGCAAGTACCTGTATAGAAGGGGACATAACCCTTGCCCCCTTTCCCCCCATATACTATAATTATCTTGCCTCTTCACTCGTTTTATTTTAAAGAGCTATGTTTGGAAACAATCAAACTTAACATCGACGGGCGCGATATCGAGGCGCGGCAGGGCCGGAGCGTCCTTGAGGCCTCTCTGCAAGCGGGCATCTATATTCCATTCCTTTGCTATCACCCCGATTTAGGCACAACCGGCGAGTGCGGCTTATGCGCGGTAGAGGTGGCGGGGAGGGAGGATTTAGTCCTCGCCTGCAAAGAACCGGCCGCCGACGGATTGACCATCTTGACCAAAACTCCAAGGGTCGCCGACGCGCGCCGCCAGGCGTTAGAAAAGATACTTAAAGGCCACCCCGCCGACTGCGGCACCTGCAATAAATACCTTAATTGTGAAATCCAGTCTCTCAAACAATACATCAGCTCGGAAGACTATAAACCCGTCGGCCCGGCGCGGCTCTTTACGGTGGATGACAGCAATCCGCTATTTACCCTTAACCCCAATAAATGCGTCATGTGCAAGCGGTGTATTAGAGCCTGTAAAGACTTAAGAGGGGTAGGGATACTGGTTGAAAAAACCAAGGGCGAAGATAAGTACACCGGCACGGAGAACGATTTGTCTTTAGCGCAGGCGGGGTGTCGCTTTTGCGGCGCCTGCGCCGAGGTCTGTCCCAGCGGCGCCATCCTGGATAAAGAAGAACTCACCCGGGGCAAGAACAGGAAAACGGCTTTATTGCCCTGCCGCTATACCTGCCCGGCGGAGATTGACGTGCCGCGCTACTTACGCTTTATCGGGGAGGGAGATTACGCGGCCGCCGCGGCGGTGATAAGAGAAAAAGTACCATTCCCGGCGGTCCTGGGCTATGTCTGCGACCATCCCTGCGAGGGCGTCTGCCGCCGCGGTCAGGTGAATGAGTCCATCGCTATCAGGGAGTTAAAGCGCTTCGCCGCGGAAAAATCCAGTAAAGCTTTACCGAAGATAAACAAAAAACCCGCCACCGACAAAAAAGTGGCCGTCATCGGGTCGGGTCCGGCAGGTTTAACTGCCGCTTATTATCTAGCCCTGCAGGGGCACAGCGTAACCGTTTATGACGCTTTACCTTTGGCGGGGGGTATGCTGCGTTACGGCATACCGTCCTATCGCCTCCCGCGCGAAGTGCTGGATAAGGAAATCGACTATGTCAAAAGAACAGGCGTGGAGATAAAAACAAACGCCAAAATTGAGTCCATGAAAAATCTCTTTGCAACGGGCTTTAACGGCGTCATTACGGCGGTCGGCACGCAGCACGGCCAAAAGCTCTCTATCCCCGGCGCCGATGTCCCCGGCGTATTAGTCGGTGTGGATTTCCTGCGGGCTATCAATACCGGTGACAAGGTGAGCATCGGGAAAAACGTCCTGGTTTTGGGGGGTGGCAATGTGGCCTTTGATTGCGCACGGGCGGCGCGGAGGCTTGGGGCGCAGGCAAAGATGGCTTGCCTTGAATCAAGGGAAACCATGCCCGCCTCGGACGACGAGATTAAACAGGGGGAGGAGGAGGGAGTAAAACTTTACCCCGCCCGCACCTTTACCCGCATCCTGACGGAGAACGGCAAAATCACCGGCGTGGAATGCCTGGAAGTCACATCGCTTTCTTTCGACGAAGAAAAACGACCCCAGATAGAAACCAGAGAAAACTCCGTCCACGTGCTGGATGCTGATATGGTCATCTTCGCCATCGGGCAGCGGCCGGAAATACCGGAGGGCTTTGGGCTGAACACTGTTGCCGGTAACCTCATCGAAGTGGATGAGTTCACCTTTAGTACTAGCCGGGAAGGCGTTTTTGCCGCCGGCGATACCGTCAGCGGCACGTCATCCGTCATTAAAGCCATCGCCTCCGGCCGTAAAGCAGCGGTTGCTTTGGATATGTTCCTGGGGGGCGGCGGCAACATCGACGAAAAATTAGCGCCTGAACAGGAGCTAAAGACAGCTATTGGCAAGATTGAGGGCTTTGCTGCTCTGTTGCGGTGCGAAGATAAAATGGTAGCGCCGGCGGAACGCATTAAAAACTTTAACGGCGTAGTGGCAAAGACCGATGAAAATGTTGTAGAGTGTGAGGCGAAGCGCTGCCTGCAGTGCGACTTGCGGCTTAAAATCACCCCGATTAAGTTCTGGAGCAGTTATTAGGTTTTAAGCAATGGAAAAAGAGTTTAGAATTTCCGCCGGGGCTATCGTTATCCACGAAGATAAGTTATTGCTGGTAAGATATCTGGATAGCCAGGGAAAAAGTTATCTCGCGGGACCGGGCGGCGGGGTATTGGTGAATGAAAGCACTAGCCAGGCGGCCGTCCGAGAGGTGGTTGAAGAGACAGGTCTTGAAATTAGCGCTGGGAAAATACTCTTTGTAGAAGATATGCTTTCGCGACGCCATAGAATTACCAAAATCTGGTTCCTCTGCAATTTAACCGGAGGAAAACTGGCTAAAACCCGCGGCGCGGTGGCAGAAAATATCATCGAGGTGGGGTGGTTTCGGCGAGAACAGCTGGATAATGAAGTAGTTTATCCCCTGCCGCTGAAAAAATATAACTGGAAAAATTATTCTAAGGATAACTGGCAAACCATTTATCTGGAATTAAGAAAAGTTGATTTTTAGTTTGACCGGGAGGTAGTTATGGGAAATTTACCGGCAGAAACCGATGTTATCGTAGTAGGGTCGGGAGCTTCGGGGCTGGCGGCGGCTTTAACCGCGGCCGAGGGCGGCGCTAAAGTAATCGTATTTGAAAAAGAGCGTTCGCCGGGCGGCACTTCCAACTTTTTTGAGGGCACCTTCGCCGTGGAGAGCGACATGCAGCGGCAGAGGTACATCACCTACACCCGCGACGAGGCTTTTAAAAACATAATGGAGTTCAGTCACTGGATTGCTAATCCACGCGTGGTGCGGGCTGTCGTTAACGAAAGCGGCCCCACCATTAGCTGGCTGCAGCAGCAGGGGATTGAATTTAGCGACGCCACGATTAACATGCCGGATTCCCCGCGCACCTACCACATCATCAAGGGCAAAGGGGAAGCAGTTATTAAGGCATTAGTGACCAAAGCCAAAGAAAAGAGCGTAGATATCCGCCTGGCCGCGCCGGTGAAGCGGCTCATCAAAGAGGGCGACCGTGTTGTGGGCGTCGTCGTTGAAGATAACGGGGAAGATAAACAGGTAAAAGCTAAAGCGGTGGTCATCGCCAGCGGCGGCTATGCCAATAACAAGGAATGGATTAAGAAATACACCGGCTTTGACCTCGATGTTAACCTGATACCCGTCGGCAGCGTGGATAAAATGGGCGACGGCATTAGAATGGCCTGGGAAGCCGGGGCGGGCGAGGAAAATAAAAGCCTGCTGGAGCTCTTCCGCACTGGTCCGATGGGGCCGGAGTTTGCCATGGGCAGTCAGCTAGAGATTGCCACTATCCAGCCGGGACTCTGGGTCAATCCGCGCGGCGAGCGTTTTTGTGATGAGTCGGTGGCTTTTTACGATTCGTTTGTTGGCAACGTTAATGTTAGAACGAAGGAAGCCTTTTCCTATACCATCTTCGACGAAGCTGCTATACAGCGGATGATGGAAAAGGGCGTTGATAAAAACGCCAACGTCAGCACCCTACCGGGCACCAAGCTGACCGATATCCGACGTGAACTTAAGGCGTCGTTGGACCGGGGTTCCTCGGAGGTCTTTGCGGCGGATTCGGTGGCGGAACTGGCGGGGAAGATGAAAGTCGACCCGGCGGTATTGCAGGCCACCGTTGCCGAATATAACGCTTTCTGCGAGAAAAAACACGACGACCTTTTTGCCAAGGACGTTAAGTATCTGAACCCGATTGTTGGGCCTAAATACTACGCCGTCAGAGCCCGAACAGTATTTTTGGGGACGATGGGCGGCATTAAAATCAACGAAAGAGCCGAAGTGGTGGATAAAAAGGACGTGGTCATCCCGGGGCTTTACGCGGCTGGCTTTGACGCCGGCGGCATGTACGGCGATAGTTATCCTATTAAGTGTTCTTCCGGGCTGGCGTCGGCTTTTGCCACTAATTCAGGGCGCATTGCCGGGAAGAACGCACTAAAATATGTCGGGAAGTAAGACTACTATATTAAACAGAAAGAGCCCGCTTCATTCACGAGGCGGGCTCTATTTTTATCCAATAACCTGGCTTTCGCTTTCCGGCTTTAACGCGGGGGTGCGTAGCGCCATGGCAAACGGTACCGAAAGACCGATGAAAATCACCGCTCCCCAGCACAGCGCCTTGTAACCCAGAACCGGCAATAAAAACCCGGCTAAAAAGGACATGCCTACCGACGTTATGTGGTTGATGCTTACCCCGGTGGAGAGGGTGGGGGTCAGCTCTTCCGGCGGAGCGACGCGGTTGACGTAAGTGGAAAGCCCGATGCTGAATTGCCCCAGGAAGTTGATGCAGACTAACATAACCCCCAGAAACCAGACGTTGTTCACCAGCGCGTATCCCGCAAAGCAGAACATCAGAGCGATGTAGCCAATCGTCAACATTTTCCGCTCGCCAACGACGTCCAATAGCTGTCCGAGCTTTTGCGATAGCAGGAAGTTCACCAGCCCGCTGGCCAGTAGTAATATACTTAAGTGCATGGCGTTAAGCCCGTAATTGTACACCAGCACCATAGTATTGAATGCGAAGAATACCTGCGTGCGTGAGCCTTCGAATAGCAAGAGAACATAGTAAATCCAGTATTTTTTCTTAAATAAAAGGCGCGGCTGGGCTTTCTTTGTTTCGCCAATGTCCTTGGGCAGTTTGATGAGGACTATGGCCGCGATGACGACTAATCCACCCGCCAACCCGATAAGCAGGCGTAGTGAAAGCCAGTTTGAAACGAGGATAATTAAGCCGATGCCGGCCATTGTAGCCAGTGACCCTACCGCCCCCAGCGTCCCCAGCACCTTGCCGGAGTTTTCTTTCTGGGCCAGCCCTAGCCCGAGCGAGTTGTTCAGCGGCATCCACAGGTGGAAGCCCAGACTGCCCACCAGCGCCACCACCACCAGCGCCGACCACGAGTGCACAGTGGCGTAAAGCGTAAAGCCTATGCCCATTACCAGTAACGAGGCTACCGACCGCCACTTGAGGGGCAGGTGCATCACCAGCGCGGCGATGAACATCAAAAACAGACCGGGGATTTCCCGTATTCCTGCTTGTAGCAGTACTTGCGAGTCGGTTAAGCCTATCTCCTGGATGAAGTTGGTCTGGACGCCGCTTTGTAACCCCAGGCCTAGGCTCATAAGAAAAACGGCTATCGCCAGCGTTATCAAGTTCTGCGTCCACAGCTTGCCGCTACCGGTGTAAGGTATTTTATCAGGCATTTTTATCATGGGAACTCGTTCTCTAATGAGGCCACCGGTGTGACCGGAGGGGTCGCCTAAGGCCAGATGTTAGCTGGGTCTCTCTTTAAATTATAGGGATTTGCCAGGGAAAATGCTAATTTGTTATTGTAAAGTTCAAAGGTATTCTGATTTGGTATTTCCTTGATATTTGGCAGTTGGTTTTTTACCCGTCCAGCGGTGAAAGCGGCAGTCCCCCGCCCACGTTGACGGACTGGCCGGTGACGTAAGAGGACATATCCGACGCCAGGAATAAAGCCACGCCGGCTACTTCGTCCGGCATGCCCATGCGGTTCATCGGCACCTTGGCGTCCAGCATTTTAAAGAAGGCATTGGCTTCCGCTTCGCTCTTGCCTTTAAACATCTCGGTAAAGAACTCGCTCTTTATCGGCCCGGGCAGGATGGCATTCACGGTGATATGTTCTTTAGCCAGTTCTAGCGCCAGATTCGTCGTTAGCCCCAGCACCCCGCCCTTAGCCGCGTGGTAATGGACGATAGGGGCTGGCGGGTGAATCGCCCCCATGGAACTTACGTTGATAATCTTACCGTAGCCGTTCTTTCTCATCCAGGGTATTACCGCCCGGCACATTAAAAACTGCCCCGTTAAATTCACGGCGATAACGCGGTTCCAGGCTTCATCGGTCGTGGCTTCTATTTTGGCGTCCCCGGCCACGCCGCCGGCGTTATTAACTAAAATATCTATTTTCCCGAACTCTTTAACCGTCCGCGCCACCATGTCATTCACGGCCTTGGTATTAGCGACATCGCATGCTATCGCTATAGATTTCCGTCCGAGGGCCTTAATCTCCCCCGCAACTTTTTCCGCCCCTTCAATGTGCATGGCGTTGACAACGACGTCGCAGCCCTCCCGGGCAAAGGCAAGGGCAATCGCCCTCCCGATGCCTTTAGCGCCGCCGGTGACGATGGCAACTCTATCTTTAAGTAGCATGATTGACTCCTGATGTTATTTGACGATATTATACCAGCTTTAATATGATATAGGGTAACCTGTATTAAAAAGGAGAGACGCACTATGAATAGCCTGAAGGGAAAAATCGCCCTGGTTACCGGAGCCGCCAGCAAGCGGGGGATGGGACACGCCATCGCTTTAAAGCTGGCTAAAGAGGGGGCGGATGTTGTTGTTGCCGATAAATTCGCCACGCCGAAGAGTATGTTCCCCGGCGACGAAAGCTGGGGCGGTCTAGACGAAATCGTTAAGGAAGTTGAAAAACTGGGCGGCAAAGGCTTAGCCGTGACGCTGGATATCAACGTCAGCAAAGAGATTGATGCCGCCATGGATAAAATCGTTAAGAAGTTCGGCAAGGTAGATATCCTGGTGCACGCCGCAGCCATCCGCGGGCCAGTCGGCGTTAACGTCGTCGACCTCGCGGAAAAAGACATCCGCGCCATTATCGATATTGATTTAGTTGGCGCCTTCTTAATCTGCAAAGCGGCGGCAAAAATCATGATACAAAAAGGCCAGGGCGGGAAAATCGTTATCTTCTGCTCGCTGGCGGGCACGCACGGCACACCGGGCAGTGCGGCTTATGGCGCCGCTAAATGGGGTACCATCGGCCTCACCAAGAGCTTGGCGCTGGAGCTGGCAAAATATCAGATTAACGTTAACGGCATCAACCCGGGCATGATTGTCACCAATTTACGGGACGAATCCTTCCAGAAAATGGCGGAGGCGGACGGCATTACCTGGGAAGAGGCGCGCAAGAAAGACCAGGGCGCTTTAGCCAACCGCATACCCTGGGGGCGCCTGGGCACGCCGGAAGAAGCCGCCGACCTTACCTATTTCCTCGTTTCCGACCTTGCTACCTATGTTACGGGCGAGGTGATAGCGCTCGGGGGCGGCGTAACCTAAAGAGTGAAATCAATGGCATATCCGATAGATAAAAAATACTACATTAACCGCCAGCCGGAACTGCTTAAACAGTTCGAGCAGGAAATGAAATACTGGAGTCCTTTTGTTTTTAGTCGCTACGGAGAAATCCAGGGTTATAAGATACTGGCGCAAACACGGCAGGAATTTGAAATACTCATTCCCAAAATTCCCTATATCGGCGGGGATGAAAATGCCTTTACGAAAAACTTCGTGGAATCGGTAATGTACCTGGCGTTATATCAGGCCATGCAGGCCGCCGGCTTTGCCGTAGAAGAAACCGGCCGTATTCTTTATGAAGCCGGACTGGTCAAGTACCGTCGCCCAGCAGTTACCCCGCCCAAAACCAACCTAATCCCCAAACAGGTGACGGAACGGCGGCTTAATACCGCGGCGCTTTCGCAGGAACGGCGCTACCCTGCCGACTACGTTTTTACGTTTGTCCCCGGCACCAGCAAGACCTTCGACTACGGTTTTGATTTTACGGAGTGCGCTACGCAAAAGCTGTATAAAGCGCATGGGGCGGAGGAGCTGCTGCCCTATTACTGCTACCTGGATTTCGTATCGGCCAAAGTGCGCGGCGTTAAGTTCACCCGCACGCAGAACCTTTATGCCGGACAAACCAAATGTAATCACCGCTTTAAGACTAACGGCGTCACTAAAGCCCCCTGGCCCCCGCCGTTTTTAAAAAGGAAAAAGAAATGGCCGCGATTAATGAGTTTGTAAAGCATTTCGTTAAAACCCGTTATGAAAATTTACCCCCAACCGCCGTCGAAGCAGTAAAAAAGGAAGTACTGGACAGCCTGGCGACTGCCCTCGGTGGCTCAACTAAAGAGGGGGTAGGGGAGCTGGTGGATATGGTAAAGGAGTGGGGTGGCGCTAAACAAAGCACGGTTATCGCTCACGGCTTTAAGTGCCCCGCCCCCAACGCCGCGCAGGTCAACGGCACGATGATTCACGCACTGGACTACGACGACGGACATCAAACTGCGCTGGTGCACATCGGCTGCGTTACGGTTTCCTCGGCTTTTGCGGCGGCGGAGCGGATGGGTAAAGTATCCGGTAAAGAGTTGATTACAGCTATAGCGCTGGGCGGCGATTTTATGTCCCGGCTGGGGCTGGCGAACCGCCCCGGTAAAAGCGCTCTATCCTCCGGGTGGCATCCCACCACGCTTTTTGGCTTCCTCGGCGGCGCGGTGGTTGCCGGCAGGTTATTTGGACTCGATGAAGAACAGATGATTAACGCCATCGGCCTGGCATATCACCAATGCGGCGGCGCGGGCTCCGGCGTGGCCGACGGCGCTTTAGCGAAGAGGATGGGCCCGGGGCTGGCGGCCAAAGCCGGCATTACCTCCGCCCTCATGGCGGAAAGAGGCATCACCGGCGAGCGGGACGCTCTGGAGGGGAAGGCGGGGATTTTTAAGACCTATATGGGCGGGGACTACGACCCCAAAGCATTGACGGCGGACTTGGGCCAGCGGTGGGAAGTCGTGAATATTGGTAATAAGCCTTATCCCTGCTGCGGGTTAATCCACGCCTGTATTGACGCGGCGCTGGCTTTGAGAGCAAAACACAATATTGACACTGGCAAAATAAAGTCCATCCTCATCTACGGCGGGCAGGCGGTCTATGATTTATCGCAGCCGCCGGAGGTGAAGCAAAACCCGCGGACGATTATCGACGCCCAGTTCAGCGTGCCCTATGTTGTGGCGGTGGCTTTAGTCAACGGCAAAGTCACCGTGGACGATTTTACCTTGGACTCCATTAAACGACCGGAAATTATAAACGTCGCGCGTAAGGTTAGCGGCAAATTAGTGCCCGCGATGAACCGGCACGGCGTTGGCCCGGGCGGCGTAACGATAACCATGCAGGACGGCAAGGAATATACCGACGAAGTGGAGTACTGTCTTGGCAGCGTAGAGCGCTCCATGACCTTTGAGGACGTGACCAAAAAATTCCGGGAGTGCGCCGCCTGCGCTTTAAAACCCCTCCCCACCGCCAAAATAGAAAGAGTTATTGATTTAGTGAAACGACTGGAAACATTATCCGACGCCACCGGAATTATTAAATTAGTGGGGTAATATTTCTCCTGTCATTGCGAGCCCTTCCACGGAAGGGCGTGGCAATCTCCACCATGGAGCGAAGTCAATCATTGGGATTGCCACGTCGCTACGCTCCTCGCAATGACAATATAACTACGCCTGGCTGTCTCTTAGAACCTTGCCTGTCTTCTTGTCCTTCCAGTAGGCGCGCTGCTGCACTGGCCAGTTAAACGCAATAGAGCCGGGGCGGGGACAATCGTTAACGCAGCACCCGCAATACCAGCATTCGTCCGGGTGCAGAATCACTGGCGGCTGACCTTTAACCGGGTTGGGGATATAGACGTCGCACTGGCAGACTTCTACACAGTGGTTGCAGCCGTTGCACCTTGCTGGATTGAACTTCACGTTGGTATTAGGGGTTGTTATATTAGGCAGAGCGTATGTTTTCTTTTGCGTCATCTCCGTCTCCTTATTTCTTCCGTTTGTACACGCCGGTGTAGTCTTTGTTATATTTTTCGTAGTTCTTGACCATATCGCCCCAGTATTTCTGCGGCCGCGAGCCGATTTTGACTTTATTATTCGCCAGCTTGATGGTGAGGTATTTATGCCATTCCGCCGGGTCGAGCTGGGGGAAATCAATACGGAAGTGATTGAGCATCATGCTGGATGCTTTCCGCGCTAAAGCGGCGTTGATAATAATCTGGCCGTGGGTCAAGAGATTTAAGTCTTCGATACTGCGCATCAGTTTATGCGGGTCGAGGGCGTAAAGGCGGGGAACATGGACTTCTTCAATTTCCTTCAAAGCGTCCAGCCCCATGTTCAGTAACAATTCGGTTTTATACTCGGAACAGAAGTACTGCATAGCGCGGGCGATGCCGGCGTGTAGTTCCTTCCAGTCAATGCCGGCGGTACGCTTTATCGGGGCATAGATGCGCTTTTTCTCGGCTGTAATCTGCTCTCTGGCCGCCTTACCCTGGGCGACCTGCTTGGAATAGCCCGCCGCTTTGCGTCCGGCATATCTGCCAGTTGCCGCCGCGTAGCTGTGGTCGCCAGCCGCGAACATATTTTCTCCGGCTACATATAGTCCGTCCAGCGTGGTCATCAGATTCCAGTCTACCAATGGACCGCCGCCCCCAGCCGTGCGCCACTGTTGCGGGCTGTTGCCTTCAATAAAGCTGTAGTTCTGGAGGAGGTGTTTGGCGGGGTCATAGCCCGCTTTTTCATAAGAATCAGTAATGATTTTGCAGGTGGACTCTTCCTTGAGCATCAAGTCCCACGTGGCTCTCCGCTCGACGTCTTTCATCCCCGGGAAATCCCCGTAGAAAGGCAGGGCGTAATCACCGCTGTGAATGCCCTTGATAATTTTTTCCATGTCCTTTTGTGTTGGCCTCATCGCGCCGCCGTCTGCCCAGCCCTGTGTCGGCCAGGGCAATTTTTTACCGTTGGCGTCGACCAACTGGACGTTCTCATAGCTAGCGTCGCCGGCCCCGCCGTACCAGGTATGTTTAAAGCCGGTGGCTAGCATCATCACACCCGTCCGCTCCATCAGGGTGAGTTCCGCGCCGGCCCGGAAAGCCATGGCATTACCGTCGCCGGTGATGGTGCGGGAACGGAAGGTGTTATACCCCGCCAGCTCGGTGTTCAACAAATACAGCGACCAATCGCCGGCAGTAGCTACTATAGAGGCCTTTGACTTGAATATCATAAACTCGCCGGTGCGGCCGTTGAGTCCCGTCGCCCCGACGACTCTGGCGCCCTGGACGCCTTTTTCGGTCAAGAGACTGGTGACCATTACCCGGTCGAAGATTTTTACGCCTAGCCTTTTGCATTCCTTTTTCAGGGCCGGCTTAAACGTCGAACCCCATATCCGGATGGTGCAGTTGTTCAGTTTTCCTTCCGGGTTGCTTTTAAAAGGCCTTCTGACGGCGGCGTCGCCGCCAAAGCCGATATTTCGAGTATAGCGCGGGGATATCATTATTTTGGACTTCTTATCCCTGCCTTCGGCACCGAGATATTCATCTTCGGTATCCCTGATTTTGCCGCCTATCTGCTCCATTTCCACCAGCGTGTCCCAGTCTTCACGGCACTGAATCTGGTTGCCGATGCCGTTGCAGTAGGGCATCTCGGACATGGCCGCTGCCCATTCGTCCGGGTCCACCGGCGATAGTGGGTTAGCGGGGACGTTGCACCAGTGGTCGCAGCCGGGACCGCCCGCGCCGCTCCTGATAGTGTCACCCTTTTCCACCAGCGCCACTTTAGCGCCGTTGCGCGCCGCGGTGATAGCCGCCCAGCACCCCGCAATCCCTCCGCCGATTACCAGGACGTCGGTTTCAATCTCCTGCTCCTGGTCGTAGCGGATGGGATAGGGCCAGGCGGGCGCTTTGCCGTCTTTTTCTATGAAATCATGCCATCGGGTCATCGTGTTACCTCCCAATAATATTTACCATCTGTGGGGTAGTTTTTAATAGAGTTTGATAGATTGTACTCTCTTTGGCGCCAAAGAATCAACGTGCATAAAAAACAGGGCAGGCGATGTCGCCTGCCCCGACGGAGAAAGACAGAAAATGCTCTTTTATTTTTCTGAATACGGTCTTACTTTTGTCGGCAAAACGAACAATGTTAAAACGGCGGTAACCGCCATGATAATCGCTGCTACCAACAATGCCTGGCGTGATCCCGAGGTAAAAGCCTGGTTAGACTGGTTGATAATCAGTTGTGACAGCTGCGGCGAAGGGACGCTTTGCGCCACCATATGAGCTCCTTGAATACTCCCGCGGATACCATCTAAAGCCTGGGTGGGGAGCTGCGCCGGCCATGGTACGGCGTTGATTTCAGAAATGTAAGTAGAATTCAGTATCGTCCCGAGTACAGCTACCCCCAGCGCGCCCCCGATTTGCCGCGTGGTGTTATTCAACGCCGAGCCAACGCCCGATTGGTCTACCGGAATTGAACCCATTATTGAATTTGTCGCCGGGGCCATAACAAGTCCGATGCCCAGTGCCGTTAGGCACATGGGAATTACAAACAAGCCGTAACTAATGTCCACGGCGGCAACCAGGTAGAAATAGTAAAACCCGAAAGCCGCGATTAGAATACCGAGGGCTACCGTTATTTTTGTGCCGATGAGTCTGGCAATAAACGCTGATACGATGGCGCTAACAAAAGACACCGCCGCCATCGGCAGGAGGCGTATCCCGGCGTCAAGCGGACTGTAGCCCTGAACAGACTGCAGGAACTGGCCGAGGAAGAAGAAAGCCCCCATCAGTCCGAACATAACCAACGTAAGTGCGATAGTTGCGCCGCTGAAAGACCAGTTCTTAAAAAAGTGCAGCGGCAGCATTGCGTTTTTATACCGCATCTCCCAGATGCAGAAAGCCGCCAGCAACACTACAGCTCCACCGAAAGCCCACAGCACATGCGGCTCCGTCCAGCCGTCGTTTCCAGCCTGGATGATGGCATAAACCAGCGCAAAAAACCCGGCGATGGATAGAACAGCCCCTGGGATATCCAGTTTGCGGGGGTTCTCGGTTTTTGAATTTTGGATAAATATCCCGGCGCCTACCAGCCCTATCGCTACGATAGGGAGATTAATGTAGAACACCGAACTCCAGTGAAAATTGTTTAGCAGGTAGCCGCCCACCAGCGGCCCGATGCCCATACCCAGTGAAAAAACCGCAGCCCATAAAGCGATGGCGGTGGCGCGTTCTTTCGGTTCGCGGAAGGTTGCTGTAAGAATTGATAGCGTCGCCGGCAAAATCGTCGCCGCCCCTATTCCCATCAGCGCCCGCATGGCAATCAGCATGCCGGTGGAGTTGGAAAGCGCCGCCCCCAACGAGAATAGAGCGAAAACGCCCAACCCAACCATCAGCATGGGTTTGCGGCCCAGTCGGTCGCCGAGGTATCCCAGCGTCAACAACAGCCCGGCAATAGACAGCACATAAGCATCCACAATCCATTGCAGCTGGCTGGAGTTGGACCCCAGGTCTTTGGATATCGATGGCAACGCCATGTTTAGTACCGTGTTGTCCAGCGAGATGACCAGCAGCGAAATGCCCATAAAAGCGAGCGCAATCCACCGCTGGCGGTAGCCTTTAGTCTGTTCTAACATGAAATCTCCCGTCTATGGTGTATTTTTTGTCCTGGGGGAATTACTCTTTTTCTTCGTGATGATGCCGATGCCACCAGTGACGGCGCCCCATACCTGCGGCCGCGAGTGGTGCTACGGCAATCCACAGCGAAATCGTTACCAGCATTGAGTTAACGTAGCTGATGGCTTGAAGTCCGATGTCCGGTCCTATAGCGCCCCAGAGCAGCATCAGGAAAAAGGCGCTTAAGAAAAACCCCGGAATGGCTGACAGAATTCTAAAGTAACCCATGTGACCTCCTTATATTTTACTATATTTGGGTTCGGTTAGTCTTTTTCGACGATTTGTTCGACATGCCGATAGGCCTGGTCTACTATCTCGCGGATTTTCTTTAGCTTTTCTGTATCGAGGCGGCGTGTTTTGCGGCTGACCAGGCGCACTAATCTCCTCAAGTCGTAAAAGGTATCGCGCAGTTCTTCGCGGCCGCTGTCTTCCTGCCAGTCGCGCATGTGGGACTTAACCCGGTGAATGCTCTCCCGGTTTTCAATCAAGTACTTCTTGCCTTCTTCGGTGATGGTGTAGACTTTTTTACCGTCCCTTTCGGAAGAAGAGACGTAACCTATATCTTCCAGCATTTGCAGGGTAGGGTAGACGCTGCCGGCGCTGGGCGAATAAAAACCGTGGAAGTGATCCTCCAGAGAGTGCATAATTTCGTAGCCATAGCTCGGCTTATCTTTTATCAGGTCGAGAATAACATACTTGATATCGCCCTTGGCGAAGATGCGGGAATGCCGGTCTGTTTCAAAAAATCGTTCGAACATGATAGCCTCACAAAGTTGTATTACAATGTATCGTAATACATTACAATAGACTTGTCAATAGCCGGATATATTAGTTATTCAGGCGTTGTTTAAACTTGACTTGACCCGTGGGCGTGATGTAAATTTTTCTAGGTTGTTCCATTTAACTTAAAAAAATTAAGGAGGGAAATATGCCCGGAGTATTAAAGGATAAAGTAGCTGTTATCACCGGCGGCGGGAGGGGTATCGGTAAAGCTTTCGCGCTGAAATATGCCGAGGAAGGCACCAAGCTTTTTTTGCCGGATATCAATCTGGCGCAGGCCGAGGAAGCCGTTAAAGAAATAAAAGCCAAGGGCGGGCAGGCGGCGGCGGTTCAAACCGATATTTCCGACGAAAAATCCTGCCAGAAAATGGCAGACGAAGCCGTCAAGGCTTTCGGGAAAATAGATATTTTAGTCAATAATGCCGCCATCTGGGCGGGGCTTAACATTACCCCCTGGGACGCCTGGACAGTGGCGGACTGGGAAAAAATCTTTAAGGTCAACGTCATCGGCACGTGGCTGGCCTGCAAGGCGGTGGTGCCCGTTATGGCTAAAAACAAGCAGGGCAAAATTATCAATATTGCCTCTAATGTGGCGCAGGTGCCGGCGGCACAGGTCTTTTTGCCCTATGCCTGTTCCAAAGGCACGATGTACACCTTCACCCACGCTATGGCGCGCGCTTTAGGCCCCTCCGGCATAAACGTTAACGCCATCGCCCCGGGCTATACTACCACTAAAGCCAGCATGGACCAGCGCGACAGCGAGGGCACTTTTAAGCTGGCTACCAGCGAACAGTCCTTCCAGCGTAAGGAAAATCCGGAAGACTTATTAGGGGCAGCGGTCTTTCTGGCTTCCGCCGCGTCCGACTTTATCACCGGCCAGGTGCTTTACGTCGACGGCGGCACGGTGATGCTCTAAGGGTACCGAAAAATTGATAAAAGAAAGAGGGGGGCTAAAAAGCCCCCCTCTTTTTTCTTAGATTTAACGTTTGACTTTGTTATTTGTAAACGCCGAATTCTTTGGTCGCGTCAATCATCATCTTAATGTTGGCCGGAGGCACGCTATCAACGGTAGCGCCGGTCAGCATCAGATAGCCACCGCCTTTAGCGCAGTCATTGATAAGTTTCTTGGCGGCGTTTTTAACGTCTTCCGGTGTGCCGACGCTTAACGTAGCGATGGAAAGGTTGCCGCCGATGCAGCTGACGTCGCCCAGGACTTTCTTGGCTTCCGCCATGTCGGTGGTGTCAAAGCCCCAGAGAACTTTGCCTTTGGGTGAGTCTTTAATGACCTTTAACCGGGAGTTGTAGCCGCCTTCCGCCCAGGGGAAGGGTATGCAGCCTTCGGCAATCAGGCCGTCCATCAGGTCTTTCAAAGTTGGCCAGTAGAATTTCTTAAACTGCTCGTCGGACATGAAGCCGTCGGCGCCCTTGTGCAGTGGGATAAAGACAACCGGGTTGCCGTTCAGCTTGGCGTTATCAACGCCCATCTTTACCATTATCGGGACGAATTGCTCGCAGGCGCGGACGACTTTCGCCGGCTGGCGATACATATCCGTGATGATGCCCTTGGTGCCTCTTAAAGTGTCGCCGACGGTATCGAAAGGCGCCTTGGTGCCGCCGCCGAACATCCCCGGGAAGCCGGCCGCGTTCATTTCCGCCCCGAAAGAGGCAACCGCGCCAATCCATTTTAGAGCTTCATCGCCAGCTTCCATCATCTTTTGTAGAGCAGCTTTAACCGGCGGCAGACCGAAGGGCACATAGGCCGCGCCCGTGAACCCGCCGTACATTTCCGTCATATTGGTGAAAGGCGTCAGCATTTTTAAACCGTCGAGGGCGCCCATCACGCGCGGCAGCCAGGCCTGAAGGAAGAAATTCGTGGGGTCGCTGATGAGGGCGTCGTACTCATTAGCTTTCATGTATTCGCCCTCGAGGCACTGGTAGGAGTGTTCTTTGGCCACGCCGTGGCCTGGCCAGGCATAAAGCTTATAGTCGATAATTTCATGCAGTCGGCCGGGGGGTGAGACCGTCACGCTAAGGTGCGCGTCCGGTTTCATATCCAGGACGTATTTCCCGAAGGAATGCTTTAGTTTTTCGTAATCATACATCACATCATA
Source organism: uncultured Chloroflexota bacterium (assembly GCA_903915565.1). Lineage (GTDB taxonomy): Bacteria > Chloroflexota > Dehalococcoidia > Dehalococcoidales > RBG-16-60-22 > RBG-13-51-18. Next base: position 3 of record CAIWTG010000147.1, on the reverse strand, counting down.
GGG